>RFGJ01000584.1 GCA_003696665.1 Gammaproteobacteria bacterium
GCGAGCGAAAGCATTGTTACATTCTTCCAGGGATGGGATGGAATTATTACCATTGGTTGCTGGAAACAGTGCCGCTGCTGCGCCATTATCCGGAAGCTGTGGGGGATGGGGAGAAGCCTCCACTCGCTTTGTTTTTCCCCTTGAAGAAATGGCATCTGGAAACCCTGCGTCTGCTTGGGATGGGTGATGTTGATCTTCTTCCTTACGAGGAGGGTCGGTGGTTCAGGTACGAATGTGCTTGGCTTCCAGAGTTTGCTTCGCATTGCCTGGTTCCGTCGCCCGAAGATATCGAATTTCTGCGCGAACGACTGGCCAAGCCGGCCAAACCCAAGGCTGGGAAAAAGGTGTTTTTGACGCGCCGAGGAGTATCGGCAATTCGAACTGTGAAGGGCCGAAAGGCACTGGAAGAAAAATACCGAGCGAAGGGATTCGATGTGCTGGATCCGTCAAGAATGAGTCTGGGTCAGCAAATCGAATTTTTTTCTGATGCAGATGTTGTAGTTGCTGAGGGTGGGGCGGCATTGGCAAATATGGTCTTCTGTCCGAATGATGCCAAGTTTATTATTTATTCTGGGGACCGGGCCTGGGCTGAGACTTTTACCATGATTGCATCTGTATTGGGCCAAGAGGTTGAGGTCCACCTTGGTCAAACTCATCCCGTGCCAAATCCGTATTACCTTTGGACTGCTTTTGATGTTGCCGGACTCAAGAATTTGACGAGGAGGAATAATGCTTAGCTTTATCAAACATATTGGCATGAAAAGGCATGGGTTACCAAACTTTATTTGTGTCGGATTTGGTAAGTCGGGAACCACATCTCTGCATTATGCGCTGCGGGATCATCCAGATGTGTGTTTGCCAAAGATGAAAGAGGCTCATTTCTTTGATGTCGACGAAACATATGCTAAGGGGTTGGTATTTTATCGCAGAAATTTCTTTTCTCATTGTAGTAACAAGAAAGTTATTGGCGACATTACCCCTGCATACGTTACCAAGCCAGAAGCTTTGAAGAGGATACGCAAGGATTTAGGGCGTGGGGTGAAAATAGTTGTAATTCTCAGACATCCAGTGATACGAGCCTTTTCACATTACATTCATGCCGTGCGGCTGTTTGAGGATATTCATCCTTTTTGCGACACGTCTGGAAATATCCGTGATCTATACAGGGAATGCAGCGGTTATTCAAAACTGTTGAGTCTTCTTTTTGATCTTTTTCCGAAAGAGAATGTCCTTCCTTTGATTTTTGAACGTGATATTGAAGCCCATGGAACGAATGTTGCGTATAAAAAGGTATGTGAGTTCCTTGGCATAAAATACGATGGAACGGGAAAACCGGATGCTCTGGCAAATACCGGCTATTTGCCAAGGGTGACTTTGCTTGATTCACCCAAAAAAACAACAGTTCAGGGTAAAGAGGTGCGGTTTGATGCTGGGCAGCTGGTCGCCGAACATGTTAGAAAGCCAGAGGGGTATTCAGTGCAGATTATTGAGGGAATTTCAGGTGATGCGCTCTTGAGTTACGCCAACTTCGGTGAATCAATTACCCGTACTTTGGATAGGCAAACCATAAGAAGGCTTGAGGATAGTATATTCAAAGATGATATAAAAGCTGCCAAAAAGCTGCTGAGTGACTCAATTCCAGAGTGGAATCTGGACAACTTGAATATCCCATACTATGAGATGGTTGAATCACGACTTGTCGATATTTGACCTAGTCCATACTAGCAGTGTAAAACCATGTCGTATTTACTGTGCGGGTTGGTTTGGAGTCTGTTGGGAGGCCATATCAGCTAGCATATGAAGAATAGTAATGTCGTTTCATATATTTTGATGGTGTATAATCAAAAAAACTTTGTTGAAGAAGCTGTGAAGAGTGCGTTGGCGCAAACTTATGAAGACATGGAGATTATTATTTCTGATGATTGTTCGACGGATGGTTCTTACCAGCGAATTCTGTCCACA
>RFGJ01000585.1 GCA_003696665.1 Gammaproteobacteria bacterium
ATCTGCGCAACGACCTCTCGCGCAGACAGCGAATCTTTAAAAGCAAGGCTCAGGTAGATAGGGCGCCCTGTCCGAACCACGCGCAATCGTTCAATATCGGCTGGGCCCAAAGGCTTGCCTCGGCCGATGACCACATTGCCTTTGCGATCAGTAATGTCGCGAGTGGCCTCTATGACTCTTCCTTGCCCATATTCACTCAAACATGCCACGTAGGCTTCGTTTATCTTTTGAAGTGTCCTTTCATCCATTTCATCGCGCCTAAATAAATGACTTCCTGTTCAATAATTAGGCGGAATTTTTCAAATGTGCAAGTTTCCTTACCAACGGCCCAACCACGATGCCGAATGCCAAACAATGTTCACACTGGGTTATCAATATCGACAAATTCAACATCCAGACCAAAGTGTTCTTGCAAATGCTCTCCCAACGCCATCGCACCGTAACGTTCTGTAGCATGGTGGCCAGCGGCAAAAAAATGGACGCCCATTTCTCTGGCCACATGAACGGTTTGTTCCGACACTTCTCCGGAAATGAACGCGTCAATGCCTTGTGCCGCCGCTGCATCAATATAGTGTTGACCACCACCCGTACACCAAGCGACCGAGCGAATTGGATGGTCACCACCGGCAATGACAAGTGGCGCACGGCCCAGCTGCACCTCAATGCGCTCTGCCATCTCGTCCACAGAAATAGGATCTGTTAGCTTTCCTTTCATGGCGACTGACTGCTTGTTCCATGGCTCAAGGCGACGCTGAACTTTAATACCTAACCGTGCGGCCAGCTGAACGTTGTTCCCGAAACGATCATGCACATCGAGCGGCAAGTGATAGGCAAAAAGATTGATGTCATGCGCAAGCAACTTGGCAAGCCTCTGGCGCTTCATCCCTCGAATGGCGGCGTCTTCACCTTTCCAGAAATAACCATGATGCACCAATATGGCATGTGCCTGCCGTTCGATGGCAGCATCGATCAGTGCTTGCGTTGCCGTCACACCGGTCACGATACGCCCGATTTCATCACATCCCTCAACCTGCAAACCGTTTGGACAATAATCATTCCAGGCCCATGGCTGCAAAAGCTCGTTCAAATAATTTTCCAGTTTGGTTCGAGAAACACCCATGCTGACTGTGTCCGATTTGATCATAAGGCTGATATACTACCAGTTGTGTTGGACGCGGGGAAAGCGCATGCCTTTGACAGACCGAGCACTCACCACATTTTATGAAATTGCCGAGCGACAAGGTTGGAAAGATTTGCACAACGTGCGCTCATTGAGTACCGCCGTCGCCGTTGAAGCAGGCGAACTATTGCAGCTCGTATGCTGGCTTAAAGACACGGAGGCTCACCAGCCAGAACCTGCTTTAGTGGACGCACTATCCGACGAAATCGCCGATATCTACCTCTATCTGGTGGCATTATGTGATCAGCTCGGCGTTGATCTTGAAACAGTGGTCACACAAAAAATTCACAAAAACCGACAACGATATGGATAAGCATCACACGTTTGATGAGGTTGCCGATATCTTTCATCAAAATATTGACCAACATCGCAAAGGCCGAATCAGACGCGCCCTGATCCACCGTGATCTTGAGCATTGCCTACCCACACTGGGTGAAAAATCCCTGAATGTTTTGGAAATTGGTGCAGGCGCGGGACACACGACCCTGTGGCTTGCACGCAAGGGCCACCAGGTGACAGCCGTGGAGCCATCCCCCAAAATGCGTTTGGCCGCACAAAAAAACCAACAGGAGAATGCCCCAAACCTCACGATCCACTGGATTGATAAAACACTAGAGCAGGTTGAGCCACACGGTACTTTTGATTTGGTCATCGCCCATGCCGTACTCGAGTGGACTGACGATCCAGACACTAACCTCAGGCGCCTGTGGGACTGGGTTAAACCGGGGGGCTACTTGTCGTTGGCTTTTTTTAATGCCCACGCACGTCGACTCAAGCAGATGATTCGTGGCGAAGTCGCCGCGCTGCAGGGTAGGCTCCGGCGCGGACGTTCACCACTGACACCAAGACATTGGTTTCGTCCTGAGTTGATAAAGGAAACGCTGGCATCGCTCGGTGGGCTCTGTATTGAGCAAACGGGTTTGCGTTGCGTCAGCGACCTGCTACCAAAACACAGAAGCGATGAGTTAAGCGACGAAGCGCTTATCCAACTTGAAGAACGTTACCGGCACGCCCTTCCCTTTCAACTCATCGCACCTTATGTGCATCAGATATGGCATCGTCCCGCCGACGATGTGCCGCCATCCGAGTAACAGGCCAAACCGCTGCTGCCGCGAGCAAGTGCTTGATGGTATGGCC
>RFGJ01000586.1 GCA_003696665.1 Gammaproteobacteria bacterium
AAGCTGCCGCTTGATATTGAATTGCGCTACGGGCTTAGCGGCAGCGCTCAGTGGCATATTGGTTGGGATGCCTTCGAAATCAAAAAGAGAAAATGGGGCAAACCACAACCTATTCAGATCAAGCCAGCCCAATTTGAGGTGACCATTGGGGCAGATGACAAGCACACAACGACTGTCGGCAGCTGGGATGGCTGGTCATTGAAAGAGGGTAGTCAGCAAATTGATTTTGGCAGTATCAAAATCGACACAGAAGGACACCGCATCGGCGATTTCGAGCATTTGTGGCTGAATGTTGGTGATGTGGTGTTGGATGGCCTGACGTTAAAAAAGCACGACAAAGAAGTGTTCGCCATGGGACCTATCAAAATACATGGGGATGGTGAGCCGGTTGAGAACAACAAGCGTTTAAACATTTCAAGTGAAGTCACGGTCGATTACGTTAAACAAAAGCAAGACATTGTCTTTAATGACGGTGTGTTCAAACTTTCAATGAAAGGATTAGATGCTGCCAGCCTGAATCGTTTAGCTGGTGTGGCCCGAGAGGCTTATAAAAGCGGCGCATCGAGTAAAGTGGCACAGACGGCGCTTGGCTTGCAACTGATGGGGATTTTGCCTGAAATGGTGTCCAAGGGTTTTACTTTGAGCATCGACGAGCTAAGTGCCGAAGTGATGGGTAACCCGGTGCATTTCACGATGACCGCTGAGATCCAGCAAGGGGCAAATATCATGGCTGGTATGGCAGCGTTGCATAAAGTGTCAGCGGTGGCGGACTGTTCGGTGCCGCGCAAACTGTTGATGATGCTACCCGGCTATAACCCCGAAATGATCGACGCGGTGATTCAGCAGGGTTTTGTTAAGGAAGAAAATGGCGTATTGAAAACACACGCTGAATTCAAAGAGATGACTCTGACATTGAATGGTAAGCCGGTCCCATTGCCAGGGCTGTCCGGAAGCTAAGCATGACCAGCAAGAAAAAAGGCGCCGATGGCGCCTTTTTTCTTGGGGGCAGTACCAGCAAAGCAAGACGAAACTGATCGAAATATATTGCAAATGCAAATGCGAATAGTTAGCATTTATGTTGATGTGCGCAAGAGGTTTGCGTATGGTTCGTCTTGCGGTTTCTTAGGATGTCCTCAGGCAGCTTTTAGAAAACGGATACATTCGAGCCATCCATTTCCGGACGCTGGATGCTGACAGTCATAGATGGGTGCACGCAACATTAATGCAAACCATAGGAGGCCGATGTGACAAC
>RFGJ01000587.1 GCA_003696665.1 Gammaproteobacteria bacterium
AAAAAGGTGTTTAAACGTGGTGCCATTGGGGCGTGGAATCGCTTGGTTTGATGCGGGTACCACAGATGCTTTGCTTGATGTCACGCATTATATGGCGGCCGTGGAGAAGCGCCAGCAGCGGAAAGTTGCATGTCCGGAAGAGATTGCCTGGCGGCAAGGCTGGATTAATCGTACACAACTTAAGGCTTTGGCCAAGCGTGCCCGTGGCGCCTATCAGGATTATCTGCAACGTTTGGTGGAAGAACCATGATAGGCATACCCTGGCGTGTACTGGTGACCGGTGGGGCTGGATTTATTGGCGGTCATGTTGTCCGACGGCTTCTCTGCGAAAAGCGTGATGTCACGCGTGTCGTGATACTCGACTTACTCAGCTACGCCGGGAGCATGGGAAACATTTCAGATTGCCTGAGTGACGCGCGTTGTGAATTTGTTAAGGGGGACATTGCGGACCAGGCGCTCGTTACAAGGCTCCTGCGAACGTACCAAATTAACGCAGTGATACATTTAGCGGCGGAGACTCATGTCGATAGATCGATATACGGCCCGATGGCCTTTGCTCAAACCAACACCATGGGAACCGTGATGTTGCTTGAGGCAGTGCGTCAGCATTGGGAAGGGTTGTCTGCTCCCGAGCAGACAAGTTTTCGGTTTTTGCATGTCTCGACTGATGAAGTGTATGGTTCCATTGAACAGGGCAAGTTTTTAGACACTGATCCGTATCGGCCAAATTCTCCCTATTCGGCAAGCAAGGCGGCTGCCGACCATTTTGTACGCGCTTGGCATCAGACATATGGTTTGCCAACACTGACAAGCCATTGCAGTAACAACTTTGGCCCCTATCAGCACCCCGAAAAACTGATACCGAGGGCCATTCGTGCGGTGCTCACTGGCGGCACCATTCCTTTATATGGCGGTGGCGCACAGGTCCGAGACTGGCTGTATGTGAGCGATCACGCCGACTTTCTGTGGTTTTATCTCAATCATGGCGATGTTGGTACCGTGGTGAACATTGGTGGCGAGTGCGAATGGCAAAATCGGGCACTGCTGCAAAAGGTGGTGACAATTGTTGCGTCTCGTCTTGGCCTGTCTCAAGATGATGCACTTAAATGCATTGTCGAGAGTGCAGATCGGCCTGGCCATGACCGACGTTATGCCATCGACAATCAGAAAGTACGCGCCATGGGGTGGCATCGCTGGACCAACTTTGAGCGTGCGTTAACGGAGACGATTGATTGGTATCTCACACACAAAGATTGGCTGACGAGACGGCAGAGTTATGAATTGGCGACAGACGGACATTGAGGGGGTGCTGATCGGCAGTCGGCCGCGTTTTTACGATGAGCGCGGGTGGTTTGAAGAAGCTTTATCTTCGCGGCTCTGTGGTCATGATCAGGGCACTTGGCTTCAATTGAACACATCGCTATCCCACCAAAATGTCGTTCGCGGTTTGCACTTGCAAGCACAGTATCCGCAAGCAAAATGGGTGTGGCCAGTGGTGGGTGACATTTGGGATGTTGTTGTGGATATGCGGCCGGGTTCACCAAGCTTTGGTCGCTGGTTTGCAACCAAACTAAGCGCAAGCCAATCACATGTGATTTTTATTCCGAAAGGTTGCGCGCATGGCTTTGCCACCCTTACCGAACCAGCTATTGTTCAGTATGCTGTGGATGCCCCCTATCGCCCGGATGATGAACTGGTACTCAGATTTGACGATCCGTTCTTTTCGATCCCATGGCCTGTGTCTAGGCCAGTGACTTCCGAAAAGGATCGCAACGGTGTGTTGTGGGCCCAATTGGATTTTTCGAAAGGATATCCAAGGGTGTCAGAATGAAAATTTTGGTCACTGGTGGGCGAGGGCAGCTTGCGAAAGCTATTGAGAAAGTGGCGTCAGCTTTGGGTATTGATTGTGTGGCGCTGTCAAAAAATACCTTAGATGTGTGCGAGCCCAAGGAAGTGATTGAAGCGCTTACCCACCACTCGCCTGACTTGGTGATTCAAAGCGCCGCGTACACTCAAGTGGACCAATCAGAAACTGAAGCAGGGTTGGCGTATCAGGTGAATGCATTAGGCGCTCGTCATGTTGCCGAAGCCTGTCAATTGGTTGGCGCCAAATTGCTGCACATATCCACGGATTATGTGTTTGGGGCCAGCGAATGGCCAAGGGCTTGGCGAGAAGACGACCCGCCGGCACCTTTGAATACCTACGGATGGTCGAAGCGACTTGGTGAGATTTATGTTCAGGAATCTTCGGCTTCAAGTTGTGTTGTTCGCGTCGCTGGGCTTTTTTCACATCGTCAAGAAAGTTTTGTTGGTAAAATTTTGTCGCGCATCGCAGCTCAGGCGCCACTGATTGTGGTCAAAGATCAGATCACAACACCGACAAACTGTGAACAACTTGCGCTCAGCCTTTTGCAGATTGGCGAATACTGGTGTCAAGGCAATTCGATTCCGGTTTTACTCCATATCGCTGGCGGTCCGCCTGTCAGCTGGTTCGAGTTTGCCCGTCACATTGTGACAAACCATCCTGAACCAGCGTTGCGGACTTGGCCGATTCGTCCCGTGAGTAGTTCTGAAATGGCACTTGTTGCGAGTCGACCAAGCTACTCTGTCCTTGATGATACACTGGCTCGTTCGGTATGCCGTGTGACCCTTCCGGACTGGCGTGTTGGTTTGTCGGAGACAGTGGCAGCGGCGTGGCGGACAGTCTATTTTGATTCACCTCGACAATGACCACACCAGCAACGTGGCCACAACAGTGACACAATTGCCCCGACCAACGCCCCCGAGATATGAGCTTGAGTGGCCACCTCGGCATGAATGAGCGCCTTAACCTGTTCGGAAGCGCCATAAATATATTCCCACGACAATTTGCCAAGCAGTGCGGCGAAAAGTAGGTATCCGACCCAATAACGAGCGCGAATGTCCATGATCGCTGCGGCAGCCAACCAGCCATGTAACACACCGGATAGGCCGACATACCACTTGAGTTCAGGCACAAACAAATAAAGCAAAAACAAATGAATGGGAGCCACAATGGCGATAAAAAGAAGCCAACAACCAGAAGGTGTGACTTGCTCGTGAAAGACTGTCCAGATGACCAACAGCCCGACGCTGTTCAGGAGAACATGCGCCCAGTTGGTGTGTACGAGGTTGGCGGTCCATAATCGCCATACCTCACCATGAGCAATGGCGTCAACATCATAACGGAGTGTCTGTTGCCATTCAGATGGGCAGGTCGCGATACCCACCATGGTCAGTAATAGTAGAAGCACAGGCCAGTGCTGACGAATGAAAGCGCGCATTCGATTCCTTCGTATTGCGAACAGACGCAACATTCTAACTGACGTGCGGAATAAGACAATAATCATTGTGGCGACCTGAGATGCACAAAAATATTGCACTCTCGTAAGCGAGTGGTTATTATACGCGCCGCACGACAGGCGCGTAGCTCAGTTGGTTAGAGCACCACCTTGACATGGTGGGGGTCGTTGGTTCGAGTCCAATCGCGCCTACCAATTTTTTAACAAAAAACGGCATCCGCAAGGATGCCGTTTTTTGTTTGTGGGTCGTACACTTTGGGGGCTGTGTAGGCTTGCCATTACGTTGCTATTTCATCATCATGACGGTGTGGGATATAGACAAAACAAATTGGGAGGATTCTCATGGCAAGTCGATCATCGGTGGGGCGTGCACTTGTCCTTTTTCTTTGCTTTCTTTCATTTGGCATTGCGGCAGCGGAGAAATCACCGAAAAGCTCAGCAAAAAACAAGCAAAAGCAATCGGTTGCACAGTTAATCCAAGGGAAAGCCGCCCACACCGGATTGCTCAACTTTTATCAAAGTCAGGACAATGGGGCTTTACTTCTGGTACTTGAGAAAAGCCAGTTAAGTAGGCCCATTCTGTACTTTGCCCACACGGTAAATGGCACGCCCGATGCGGGCACGGTCAAAGGCCAGTATCGCGAATACAAAGTCATTGAGTTTCGCCGACATTTTGACCGTATTGAAATCGTGGCACCAAATCTCCGGTTTTATCTCGATCCTGATAGTCCCATTGCACGGTCGGCGGGCAGCAACTTGTCTCCTGCGGTACTGGCAAGCCTCAAAATTAAGGCAGAGGACAAGAAGACGGGCCGAATGGCGCTTGAAATAGACAAGGTGTTACTGTCAGAGGCCTTGCACAAAGTTAGCCCATATCCAAACCCAAGTCGTGGAGCCGTCAATAAAAAGCCCAAATTCAAACTCGGGAAATTGAATCAGGCAAAGACAAGGTACGTGGCTTTGCGAAGCTACCCGAAGAATTCGGATGTGGTGGTGGAATATGTTTTTGATAATCCCAACCCTGTGCCTGCCGCCGGGCCCGAAGTGACCGATCCGAGGACGGTGGCCATACGTATTCAACATTCCTTCATTGAGTTGCCGCAGAACAATGGTTTCAAACCGCGCAGAGACGATCCACGTATAGGCTATTTCACGCAACAAAGGACGGATCTTACTTCTGATGATTGGGCGCCGTACAGAGATGTGATCAATCGCTGGCATTTGGTCAAGAAAGATCCGAGTGCGCCTGTTTCGGAGCCGGTTGAACCGATTGTCTTCTGGATCGAAAACACAACGCCTAAAGAATGGCGTGAGACAATTCGTGAAGCGGCGCTTCGATGGAATGAGGCGTTTGAGCTGGCTGGATTTAAAAACGCGATTGTCGTGAAAGTTCAACCCGACGATGCCGACTGGGATGCTGGAGATCTGCGTTACAACGTACTCCGTTGGACGGCTTCACCGCGCCCGATGTTTGGTGGCTATGGTCCGAGTCTGGCTAACCCGTTGACCGGCCAGATACTCGGTGCGGACATTATGCTGGAGTACGTCTATATGAAAAATCGCGCGTTGGTGGATGAATTGTACACAGAAGGCGCCAATGCAGCAGAAATCGGTAACGAAACACAGGGCCTGTATTGTTCCGCAGGCCACTTTTTGCACTCACAATTGCTTTTCGCTGGCGCAGTTCTGGATGCGTCAGGAGCGCCTGCGATTGAAAAGAAAAAATTACTTAAGCAAGCGATGTCGCGACTGATCCTGCATGAGATTGGTCACACATTGGGGCTGAATCACAATATGCGCGCCTCGCAGCTGTGGAATGCCACCGACATTCACGATGCCGCAAAGACCAAAGGCAACGTGACAGCGTCGGTGATGGACTATCCCGCCATTAACATCGCGCCTCCCGGCTTCCAACAAGGCGACTATGTTGACTGGCGGCCAGGCCCATACGACAAATGGGCAATAGAATACGGCTATTCGCCAGCCCTTGATGATCCTGAAGCAGAGGAAGCACGGCTTGAGAAAATATTGTCTCGTTCAACTGAGCCAGCCCTTGCTTTCGGCAATGATGCTGACGATATGCGAGCCCCGGGGAGACATATTGACCCACGCGTCATGATCAATGATTTGTCGAATGAGGCGATAAAATACGGAGCGCAACGGATGGCGCTGATTCGCTCAATATTGCCGTCTCTGAAAGACAAGCTCGCCAAGCCGGGTAAGTCTTGGCAGCACTTGTTGGTTGGGTTTAATCGTCTTTTTGGTGAGTACATTTATGCCGGTGTGGTCGCATCTCGCTACATCGGTGGCGTGTATGTTGACAGGGCTATGGTTGGGCAGGCCGGTGCCGCTGAGCAACCATTTATGGCGGTTCCCCTTGAAAAACAGTTGGCTGCTATGAAGTTACTGAGGGATCGTATTTTTGCCCCCGATGCTTTTGATGACTTTCTGCCGCTTGTGCCTTATTTGCAACGTCAAAGACGGGGATTTTCGGATTTTGGTAAAAATATCAATCCGAAGTTTGAACAAGCGGTCTATGCTGCGCAAGCTGCTATCTTAGCGCACGTACTACATCCTGAAGTGCTGGCCAGGTTGTCCGAGTCAAGGCTGTATGGCAATGAATATACAGTGAACCGAATGCTCTCCGATCTGACCGCTGCCATATTTGATGCGGACAAGAAAACATCGGTCAGCCCAATGCGCCAACGTCTCCAACTGATGTACGTAAAACGCCTGGTCAGCCTTGCTGGTCTTGGCCAAAAGCCGGTCAATCTTGACCCGGTGGCGCAAACGGCTGCTTACCAGCAGCTATTGGCGCTGAAAGATATCGGTCGTTACCAGATAGATGAACCAGCGACGAGGGCGCATCGTGCACTGATTCGTCAGATCATCTCGACTGCGATGAAGAAGCTTTGAAACACAAGATGACACACTAAGGTGTCGGTGCGACACCATCCGTTAACCAGGCAAGCCACTCTTTCCATAGTCGCTTGCCTGGTTCCGGTCGAAACGCTCCAAAATGGCCAATTTCCCTAACACCAATGTCGCTTGGTGATCGAATGGCCAGTTGTGCGTTTGGGTAATGTGCCGTCAGTGCTGCTACGGCACTGGGTGGGGCAAGTCCATGATCATCGCTTAGAGCGATAAAGAGCGCATCATTGGTCTCTTCGTAATAATGGGGCTGTGTTGCAGGGTCGCTCCACAAGTAGCCTGACTGCAAGCACCAGTGCCGCCATTGTTTGACCACTCCTTTCGGAATGTTCTGATTGCCGCCAAGGAGCCAACCAGGTAAATAGCCTTTCAGCGTTAAAAGTAGCGGGATCACCAAATACCAAGCAAGCCACATTTTCGGCCATTGTCGTGGTGAAAAACAGCGCCAGTCACCGACGCCAGAGGCCACCATCAATAGGCGTGTTATTTTAGGGGCGACTTCGCTTAAACCCACAATTTGGCCCCCGAGACTGTGTCCAAGATAATAGAGGGGCAAAGTCGGGGCATGTTGATTGAGTGTTCGCAACGCGGTCGTCAAATCTTCCCGAGCCCAATCAATGATTTGGATATGCTCGTATTTTTTTGTCACTTCTGGCATGCCAACCCCGCGGTAATCAAAGGTGAGACAGCGGATGCCTTGACTGGCGAAAAATGTGGCAGTGTGCCGATAGAACCGTTGCGGCACACCCATAGCGCCCCCAATAACCAACTGTCCGATGACAGAAGTCTCCGGTTCGAACAACGTTGACTCAATCACTTGTCCGGTCGGCGTTGTTAACGGTAGCGGTTGAGGCTCGTTCATAGACAGCGATTAATTGCCTCCACGGAGTCCTTGGCGTCACCAAAGAGCATCATGGTATTTTCGCGGAAAAATAGGGGGTTTTGTACACCGGCATACCCTGTGCTCATACTGCGTTTGAAGACCACAACCTGCCGCGCCTTCCAAACTTCCAATACTGGCATGCCAGAAATCGGGCTGTTGGGGTCTTCTGCGGCTGCAGGGTTGACCGTATCATTCGCACCGATGACGAGCACAACATCGGCGTCGGAAAACTCCGGATTAATTTCTTCCATCTCGTAGACAATATCGTAGGGCACTTTGGCTTCAGCCAATAAGACATTCATGTGACCAGGTAGTCGTCCGGCGACCGGATGAATGGCAAATTTCACCTTGATCCCACGTTTTTGCAGTTTTTCGGTCAATTCGGCCACCGGATATTGTGCCTGGGCAACGGCCATTCCGTAACCAGGTGTGATGATAACGAGGTGGGAGGATTTGAGCAGCTCAGCGACTTCGTCGGCCGTCGTTTCGTGAATCTCACCGATCGTGTCTTTTTCCTGACCCGATGAGGCGGCGCCGAAGCCACCAAGAATCACACTGATGAAGGAGCGATTCATGGCACGACACATAATGTATGACAGAATGGCGCCTGAAGCGCCCACAAGGGCACCCGTGATAATCAACAGATCATTCCCGAGCATGAAGCCCGCCGCGGCCGCCGCCCAACCGGAATAGGAGTTCAGCATCGAAATGACGACCGGCATATCAGCACCACCAATGGAGGCAACCAGATGGAAGCCGAGCACTAGGGCGAGGACGGTCATCGTGAGCAGGCCATCAAGATCTCCGCCTTGCCGTACGGAGTCGATGATGATGACAATTGAAATCACGATGATGAGCAAGTTGAACTTGTGCCGATGCGGCAGCATCAGTGGCTTGGAGGCCATCAGTCCCCGTAGCTTGGCAAAAGCGACCACTGAACCGGTAAAAGTCACGGCGCCAATGAACACACCGAGATAGACCTCAATGAGATGGATGAGTTGATAGGTGCCGGTCAACTGATGGGTATCAAGAAAGCTGTTGAACCCGACAAAGACCGCGGCAAGTCCAACAAAACTATGCAAAATGGCCACGAGCTCCGGCATTTGCGTCATTTGTACGCGCAGCGCAAGCAAGGCGCCGATCCCAGCTGCCACTGCCATCAACAAGGCGATCAAACCAACTTGGTCGACTTGGGGTTGAGCCACTGTTGCCAATAACGCGATCAACATGCCGGCAATCCCAAAGCGGTTGCCAGCACGAGCAGTTTCCTGTTGGCTAAGTCCAGAAAGCGCCAGAATGAAGCAAATGGCGCTGCACAAATATGCCGCATGCGTCATTCCCGGTGTCATTGGTCACCTCCTTTGCGGAACATGCGCAGCATCCGTTCTGTGACAATAAAACCACCAAAAATATTGATGCAGGCCACCAGCACAGCAACGGCCGCCAGTATTCGTACCGTCACATTGTCAGACGAGATCTGTAGTAGTGCGCCAACAACA
>RFGJ01000588.1 GCA_003696665.1 Gammaproteobacteria bacterium
ACGCCAGGCCATCCAGAAGATTCGTCTACCGAACGGCGACAGCCTAGCGCAGGCTTTCTGGCATCTGCGCGATCCTGAACAACAAGGGCGCGGCACAAAACTAGGGTTTGCGCCCTATGGACGGCATGTCTTCTCCCCCGGCACGCCACCGTGCGGCAAGGGCAAGACGGATGTGTGCATGGCCTTTCTTCAGCGGCAGTACAGGCAGGCCATGGCACTGACCGTGCGCACCTTGATGGTGCTTGAGCGCCTGGCCAAGCATGCATTCACGCATGACGGCTCAACGCTCCGGCAAAAGCCGTCTGGATTTTCAAGCGCGCAATGGTAGCTTGCGCGACGCTGCGGGCGAACTGCGTCCATGGCAGCAAGCATCCCGAAATCAATTTGCGCGGTTAGCTCAGTTGGATAGAGCGCAAGCCTCCGAAGACTGCGGTCATTTGGACACATAAGCACTTGTGACCAGAAAAGAGGCTTGAGAAACAAGGGCTTAGAGGATGAAGGGTTTTAGGTCATTTTTCGGCGTGACCAAATTGTGACCAAATCGTGCCCACGGGTTTTGATTTCTCCTCTGTAGTCAATAGATTACGCGTGGTCACAAATTTTGCGCGGTTAGCTCAGTTGGATAGAGCGCAAGCCTCCGAAGCTTGAGGTCACAGGTTCGAATCCTGTACCGCGCACCATTTTCCATTTATAAATCAGTAGGTTATATAGATTCGGAAAGTCCACCGAGAATCCAGAAATTTGGTCACAAATGGTCACAATTGTGACCAAGCCATCAGCATAATTTTCAATGCAACTCTAAGCAGGAGGACGGACGAATTTTCCGGCCGCCCACTGCGCATCCTTTCGGGGATTGCTTAATGCGTACTGACACCTTAAAACATCTTGGACATCACGGTTGGAAGTCTGGGCCAGACTCTGCTGATGGGACAGCCAGCGATACTGTCTTCATAGTTCAGCTCACCTTGTCGAACAAACAATCCTTCGGGTGCTGGTTCTAACCGTTCCAAAACCAGAAGCCAGGGCTTTTGATATTTACAATCTGTTTCCTTAACAGAGTTCAATGAACATGTTCTTCTCATTTGTTTTCCTTGTCGCCATCTCGTTTGCATCAGCACCAACCATCCTCTATGTCATAATTATCCATATAAAATAGTATGTTATGTTAATCCATCCCCCGCCTAAAGAGGGTAAATCCGAACTTCGGAAAAATATTCTTTTGCGGACTATATGCTTGCGAATTTCAGATTGAGCTATAATGGTTTACAAGGCACATCGATAATGCTATAAAGAAAAAAGACTTAGTGATGGAATATTTAGAACACATAGAACACAGATTAAAAATTACAAAGAGGAGGTCAACTCACAATGTGCCCATACAAGGAGTATCATAGATAAACCCATGAAAGGGCCGTCGATAATGCAGCGGCATTTTTTGCCGGTTTCAAGGCTCCAGGTGCATCCATGCGCAATGCCCTGGATGAATTTGCTGGCAATGCAAAGCCCGGCAAGTCCATATCTGCAAGTCACCCAGCTCTCGAAAGCAGCTGTCAGGTGCATGCTTTGGACGCA
>RFGJ01000589.1 GCA_003696665.1 Gammaproteobacteria bacterium
ACGGTACCACGGGCGCCTCGTTGCAACTGCACGCGCCATGGTTGGTCCCGCACTTGCGGAAGAAATTGTGCAAGATGCTTGGATTAGCGCGATACGTGCGCTGCCAAAGTTTGAAAAGCGCTCCAGCCTGTATACTTGGCTGACGCGGATTGTCATCAACGAATGCAAAAATTATCTGCGCAAGGAAGATCGTTATCGTTCTCTGGAGGCAATGGGATTTGATGCTTCGGATCCCTATGCCAAGCAGTTCGATGACAAAGGGCATTGGGCCTCTGGGCCTGTCGCGTGGCATATTGATACCCCGGACGACTTACTGTCCACTGAGCAGCTTAACGAATGTATTTCGCTGACCTTGCAAAAACTACCGCCGTTGCAACGTGCTGCTTTCGTGCTGAAGAATTTACAAGGACTTGATTATGACGACATTTGTAACATTTTAGCGGTGTCATCTTCCAACGTAAGAGTACTTCTTCATCGGGCGAAAGCCACCTTGATGAAAACCATTGAACATTATCAGGTCACTGGACAATGTCACCAATAACCTGTCGAGAAGTGTATCAATTGGCCTTCGACTTGATCGATGGTGATTTGACGAATACAGAAAAACTCAAACTTTGGTTTCACTTGCTGTTGTGCCGTCATTGCCGCCGTTTCGTTCGTCACGCGCAGGTGACCATGGATTATGTCGGCAAACATCCTGAGCTGGTTGCCTGGCAAGCGATTGATGTGGACGATGCCACCATGGATGCCCTCGTTGAGACATTATTGGCGAAAGAAGAGAAAAAAAAGAATGATCCATAAGTGCGAGCTTGTTACGATTTGTTCTGGATTCCCATCTGTACACTTTTAATATGAGTGACACAGCCCTCGAACAGTTTATTCGAAAACTACGTGATCATCTTCCTGAGACAGCCATCCGGCAAGACCCGAGCACACTTGCTTATTATGGAACTGACTGGACGCGTTTTGTGACGCCCCAGGCGAGTGCGGTGATTTTTCCGGGAAGTACCGAAGATGTACAGCGCATTGTATTGGCCGCCAATGAGCATCAAATCGCTCTGGTACCATCCGGTGGTCGGACGGGACTTAGCGGTGGTGCTGTGGCTGCCAATGGTGAGGTGGTTGTCTCGATGGAGCGTCTGAATCATATTGGCGAAGTCAACATCATTGAGAGAACCATAACAGTCGGCGCGGGTGCGATTACCGCCAATGTGCAAGAAGCCGCAAAAGCGCACGGACTCTTTTTTCCGGTTAATTTTGCATCAGCTGGCTCAAGCCAGATTGGCGGCAATATCGCGACGAATGCTGGTGGCATTAATGTGATTCGTTACGGAAACATTCGTCGCTGGGTAGCCGGCTTGACCGTTGTCACTGGTCGTGGCGATTGTTTGCGCCTTGGTAAAGGGCTGATTAAAGATGCAACCGGCTATGATTTGCGTCATTTGTTCATTGGCTCGGAAGGAACGCTCGGTATGATTACCGAAGCGGAACTGTGGCTGACAGCACCACCGCCAAACACACAAGTCGTTGTGTTGGCTGTTGCACAATTTTCGGACGTGATGTCGGTCTTACAAGCATTCCGAGAAAAGTTGAATTTACAAGCATTTGAGTTTTTTTCATCGGTCGCCCTTAAACATGTCACACGGCATCGTAACTTACCGCCATTGGGCTTGGCGCCGACACCGTACTATGTGTTGCTCGAAGTGGAGCAACCATCGGTTCAGTCGGAAAATGATCTAATGACATGCTTTGAACAATGTGTCGAGCAAGGCTGGGTTGTCGACGGCGTGGCAAGCCAGTCAGAGCAACAAAAAGCGATGCTGTGGCAGTATCGTGAAGGCATTAGCGAATCCATCTC
>RFGJ01000590.1 GCA_003696665.1 Gammaproteobacteria bacterium
GCTACCCATCGACCGCGCGCGATGCCATCCAGAATATACTGTTGTATTCGTTGGTATTGTTTCATGCCGACAGTGTACCTGTCGGAACTTGTCTATACAAGTCGGAGCAGCACCCAGAGGCTTCGAATGAGACCTAATATACTGAGGTGTTTACAGCGTTCGAGTCACTATGGTTTTACCCGAATGTGCCACGCCATACCCTCTGGTGAGACCAAGACAGCATTAGGCGCCAGGTATTCGTGACGGCTGAGCTTTCCATCGCCGTCAAGATCAATAAACACGCCGTCGTCGGTGAAGTCACCATCGCGTTGTCCGCGTCGCTCAGACACCACAAGTGCCACTGGATGCGGCATGCCAGGTAATTCGGCCACTGCGGTGATTTCTGTGGTGTGACGAAGCATAGACAGTCAGTCTGACCTTGTCCGTCACTCAGACTGGTCGATGGTTTATCATCTTTTTTTGGCCCAACCTTAAGTATTTGATATATCCGGCTATGAATTACGCTAAAATTCCTTTAGTACTATTTTGCTTGGAGACGGTTATCGCTGATATCAGCGGTTGGACGAGGCTCCACACCAACATTTTTTATCATCACAAGGAAAAATCGGGTTATTTATGAAAATTGCAATACTTAGTCGGAATCGAAAATTGTATTCGACCAGCCGCCTTGTCGAAGAATGTATCAGTCGTGGTCATGAGGTAGAGGTTGTCGATACCCTTCGGTGTTACATGAACATCGCATCAGGGCGGCCCGCAATCCATTATAGGGGCAGAGTGCTGGAAAATTTTGATGCGGTGATTCCTCGGATTGGAGCCTCCATTACGTTTTACGGCACGGCAGTTTTGCGTCAGTTTGAAATGATGGGGGTTTTGCCGCTCAATGAATCGGTTGCGATTACCCGTTCGCGCGACAAGCTGCGTTGTTTGCAGTTATTGTCGCGAAAAGGTGTCGGACTACCGGTCACTGGTTTTGCGCACTCACCGGATGATGTGCACGACTTGATAGATATGGTTGGCGGCGCGCCATTAGTGATAAAGCTGCTAGAAGGCACTCAAGGTATCGGCGTTGTACTTGCAGACACACGTAAGGCCGCAGAAAGTGTCATTGAGGCATTCATGGGACTTAAGGCAAATATATTGGTGCAAGAATTTATTAAGGAGGCGGCAGGTGCGGACATCCGTTGTCTAGTCGTTGGCGACAAAGTCGTGGCGGCGATGAAGCGTCAGGCACCAATTGGTGAGTTTCGTTCTAATTTGCATCGTGGTGGCAAGGCTGAAGTGGTTCGCATTACACCGGAGGAACGTGCGGTCGCCGTTCGGGCGGCCAAAATTGTCGGGTTACGAGTTGCGGGGGTTGATATTCTTAGATCAAATCATGGGCCAGTGGTGATGGAAATTAACTCTTCGCCGGGTTTGAAAGGCATTGAGTCGGCAACCGGGAAGAATGTTGCTGGAATGATTATCGAGTATCTGGAAAAAAGAATGAAGGAGAAAAAACTTAGCACACGTACCGTTGGAAAAGGGTGAAGCGGGCATGTTGTCAATTTTCGGGCATGAGGTACGAGCAGGCGACATGGTCGTACTAGAACCGCCCATCGGTAAACTGCTTGGCCATGACACCATCACAATGCCGACCTTGGTGATTTGTGGCAAGCGCAAGGGGCCGACGCTACTGGTCACGGCAGCGATTCATGGGGACGAAATCAATGGCGTGGAGATCGTACGTCGCCTCCTCTATGCCTCATGGGCAAGAAGGGTGCGCGGTTGTTTGATTGCCATACCCATTGTCAATGTGTTTGGTGTCATGCAACGGAGTCGATATTTGCCCGATCGTCGCGATTTGAACCGTTGTTTTCCTGGATCGGCCAGTGGCTCTCTGGGCGCTCGGATGGCCCATTTCTTGACCGAGGATGTGCTCAAAAAAGTGGATATGGCCATTGACTTGCACACTGGCGCGATTGGTCGAACGAATCTGCCGCAAATTCGAGTGAGCCCCGATAACCCAACGGCGATGGAGATGGCGCTGGCGTTTGGGGCACCGGTCGTCCTGACTTCTGAACTCAAGGAAGGTACGTTTCGAAATGCGGGCGATGCCTTGGGTATTCCTGTCATCACGTACGAAGCGGGCGAAGCACTGCGATACGATCAACCCTCGATCATAGCTGGCGTCAATGGTGTTCGCAATGTACTTGAACAAGTTGGAATGATAAGAACACGCGTGCGAAAAAAGAAAATTCAACCCGCCGTGGCCCCTTCTTCTTCCTGGGTACGTTCGCCGACTGATGGTTTTTTTCGAACAGTGACGCAATTGGGTGCAAGGATCCGGAAGGGGGACATATTGGGTTACGTGAGCGGTCCCTTAAAAATGGATGAAACCGCTATTGTGGCCCCTTTTTCCGGCATCATTGTGGGTCAAAACCAAATTCCTCAGGTGTATGAGGGAGAAGCGTTGTATCATGTCGCACGTTTTGAAAGGGTAACCGAAGCCGAGGCGGCTGTGGATAAGTTCCAAGCCACGATGACCGACATGATTGACATTCGGGATTAGCTGGCACAAGTCGGCGGCCCGGCTAAAAATGATTGGTCGGGAATGACGATCATTCTGCCGGCCATTGCTGTCCGACCCAATAGCATGCGAAAACGCATACTGTCACGATTGGTGAGAGTCAACTCAATTGGCCAAGTGTGAGCGCCAAGCATCAAGTGTGAAGCGATAACGTAACGCATTTCGCGATGGCCACCAGAGTCACTCACGATTCTTCTGTCGATTACTCGGGTTTCGCAGACGATAACACTGTCTTGATCATTTTGAACAGGATGTACCCAGAAGCGCACCCAGCCAGTTCCGGCTTTGGTAAATTTCTGCACTTTGAAGGCATGAAGACAGGAAGTTCGGGCGCCCGTGTCTACTTTGGCTTTAATTTTGGTTATCCCAAGATCTGGCAATGCAACCCATTCCCGCCAACCCACTGGCATGAAGTTGTGCCACGGGTTGCTTGCCTGTGCGGTTGATTTAGTATTCACGGTTGATTCTCCTGAAAAATGAGTATGGCGGCCAAAATCAAACAGCCGCAAGCGGCAAGGTAGTTCCAGGTTATCTTGTTCTTCATGTAGAGCACGGCAAACGGAATAAAAACTGCCAGCGAGATGATTTCCTGTGTGATTTTGAGCTGTGCCAGTGTCATAAATTGAAAGCCATAGCGGTTGGCTGGTACTTGAATTAAGTATTCAAACAGTGCAATTCCCCAACTAATGATTGCCGCAATGTACCATGGCTTGTCGTTTAAGTCGCGTAGATGGGCGTACCATGCGACGGTCATAAACGTATTACTGGCCGCCAGGGCGAGAATAAACGGTAATATTTGCATTGTCGTTATTGGCATCGTTGAGACTTTCGCTAGTGTAAAAACTTGCCGAGCCATTGAAAAGCCTAGAAAAGTTTCTTTTTGCTAAAGATTGACAACACACATTGTCCTTTGGATGGGAATCGCTTTTCTTGCACGTGGTGATGTAAGTGTTGGCGCCTTGGTTTGTTAACGCGAGTTGTTTTGTCCGGCACGAGGCGATGCGATTGGACAAAAAATAAGCTATAATCGCCGCCCCTTTGGGTATTACTCGGCCTGCAACCGGGAGCATTTATCCATGACAACCGAATTAC
>RFGJ01000591.1 GCA_003696665.1 Gammaproteobacteria bacterium
GATTACGAGTGCCCAGCGGGCCCGGTCAAGGAAAAGCGTTCACCAGGGGTTGACACCGGCCGGCCGGTGCGTATAATGCGGCTTGCGTGTCGCGGGGTGGAGCAATTTGGTAGCTCGTCGGGCTCATAACCCGAAGGTTGCAGGTTCAAGTCCTGCCCCCGCTACCAGCAAAGAAGACGGGCACTTAGGGCTAATCCTAGGTGCCCGTTCTTTCGTTCGCCCAGCCGCCTTTCCAACACTATTTCCAACAAGGAAGCTCAACGGCTACCCTTGATCCTCCGGGCGGAGCTCTGCGCCCCTCGCTATCCACTTCCTCACCGTCTCCGTATCCGTCCCCAACTCCCGGGCGATGTCGTCGACAGCTCGTCCCGCCACATACGCCTCCACGGCCGACTTTTGCCGTTCCCTATATTGTTTAAATCGGCATGCAGAAGAGCAATAAAGCCTCGTTCTTTTTACTTCTCTTGTCACCAATTCGAACCATTTTCCGCACACCACACATCTTCTGTATTCTGCTCCCACCTCTATCGACCTCGCAAATTGCAACCACAGTGCACCGATCAAACTTTTTGGGCACCACTCGGTGCTAAACTTGACGCCCCTTCCAAAGCCACTCGCAATGGAAGTGACATCCACAGAAAAAACATTTTGGGACAACTCTTCTCGAAGACCAACATTTATAAGTTCCTCTAAAATACTAACGGTTATCGCAGACAAAAGCTCCTTACCCAACCTCATCTTCGCGCCAGGCCCAACTATACCAAAGTGTTCCTCTACAAATCTTTGAACCTCCGTGCTCAACAGCGCGTCTGCTCGCCTCACCGCTCTGGAAATGAACCGAGGGTTTGTAATATTACGCACCCTTTCCTGCACAGGCGGCACCACACTTTTCAACACGTTCGACAACTTTAACGATATATTTTCCAACCCCTCTTGACTGACAACTACACATGGCTCCTCTTTCGAAGCCGATTCAATCTTGATCAATTTTCTCAGTCGCTTAAAATCTTGCCGACGCAAGCAATCCCACAAACTGATCGCAAGACGCATCGACGCGATTTCACTCAACCAAAAATCCAAAAACTCCGGCGGACTCGTTCTCAAGAAGGGGAAATCAATACCGACGCGGAAACTTCCCAACACCCCCCAATTATTAGCAAATTTCAATATTGCTTCCGAATTCAGCTCCGTGTCGGCAAAATGTCGATACAGAGCAGGCTCCTCCATCGGCGAATACACCCGTTCCCCCACCCCAAACGACCTTTGCTCCTTTCTCTTAAGAACCCAGCACCCGGTAGCACTTCGGCCGGTCTTTTGATGATCAACATTTTCCAGCCTGACAATAACAGGCGTACCAAACACTGAATGAGCGGTCCGTTTTCTTATCTTCTCGCGGACCTCAACAGGCTGCTGGGTTCGTATCCCGAGAGGCCTGTAACGCACAATCCGTTGCACTTCCTCGCCATCCAACTCGTGCCAACAATATCCTGGCAATTCGACCGACCAACGAAACCGTGAAAACGACTCACGCCCCATTCATACTCTCCACATTGTCAAGATATAAAAAATCCGGGCAGAGCCACACCAACCCTTGATCCCAAAATAGTCCGCAATCCCCCAACACACAACACAAATCACGGTGTCAAACAAAGGTATGATACCATAATTCGCGATAACAGCGTATTACTTGACCCAAATTTCTGCAAGGTCGGTGGCAGCACCAGTGCCTCGTGGGCGGACTCCTCCGCCCGGTGCCTGGTGGTTCTTCCAGGTTTCTAGTGGGTAAAGGTCGCGGTAGTGTGGTTCGCCGAAAGGAGGCGAGCCATGCGCGACACGACCCTGTACCAGCACCTGTTGGCCTGGAAGAACCTGGACCGTGGAGAAAGTGGACCTCGACGTCCCAAGGCAGCGGGTCGACGTCTGGGTAGGACACCCGCGGCGACATCGATGGCCGTGCCCGGAGTGTGGCACCGAGTGC
>RFGJ01000592.1 GCA_003696665.1 Gammaproteobacteria bacterium
GTCCTATTGGTTGGTCAAGCCCCCAATCAGAAATTGCGCATGCGGGCGACGACACTGGTGCGGGCCATTGAGGGCGTCAATGCGGTCCATAACCAAATCCGCATCGGAGAAATCATTGGTATGGGACGACGCACCAAAGACAGCTACATCACGTCCAAAATAAAATCCAAAATGGCCATGGAAGAGCAGGTCGATCCCACACGATTCAAAGTGGTCACAGAAAATGGCGAAGTCTTTTTAATGGGCATTGCTTCAAGAGACGAAGCCAAACGCGCCATTGACATTGCCCGTCATACCGGTGGGGTCAAAAAGGTCATTGATTTGATTCAGTATTTGTAACCGACCGGTCTAGACCAAGGACAATAACGGATTGGTGTGATGAATCCTGAACCAGCCGGCGATGCTGTAACGCGTCTTGCCCGCCGGCCTCACCTCATGGGGAAAGCGTTCGCTGAGAAAAACCACCAAGCGATCCGCCACAGGCACCACCACCTCACACGGTTCACTCGCCGACATGGCATCATAAAGATACAACTCGCCACCGTCCTCTGGGCGCCAACCAGGATTTAAGTAATACACAGTGGTCAGCACGCGTCCTCGCTGTCCATGAAAGGCA
Organism: Gammaproteobacteria bacterium; assembly: GCA_003696665.1. NCBI lineage: Bacteria > Pseudomonadati > Pseudomonadota > Gammaproteobacteria > Gammaproteobacteria bacterium. Next base: position 617 of record RFGJ01000592.1, read on the forward strand.
TCAAAATGCTTCTGGTAAAAATGCCCCGGCGCATAACGGGCAAAATGTGCTTCATAAGAAAAAAGTCCTAGATACAGCGCTTGGTTGACGGCAAGCCGCAACGACTCCATGGTTTTGAGAAATTCAGCACACGCCGGACTGTCTTGAGGCAACCAGACAATCTCATCATTGCGGACCTGTGTATTGATTTGGTAGGCCTCATTACGACCGATACCAGCCGCTTGCCACATGGTCGCGGACAAACGCATCGCCTCTCGCCGAAGTTTTTGACAAAGCCAATCGCCCAATGCTCCATCGACAATCGCATAGCCAGTATCCACCAAACCATCCACGACTGCAGACCACATGCCACAGCCCCAAACAGTTCGACGCTTTCGCTATCCCTCAAATTATCCTATGGTGATTCTTCATCAAGCGGCTCATTGATAACGCCTGCCGACAACAGCCCCACTTTGATACGCATAAAATTATACAAAACAGGTTTTACA
>RFGJ01000593.1 GCA_003696665.1 Gammaproteobacteria bacterium
AATATCCACACCTATTCCGACACGGAGGTCATCCTCCATGCCTATACGGAGTGGGGCGAGGATTGCGTTCACAAGTTCAATGGCATGTTCGCCTTTGCCATTTGGGATCGGCGGAATCACAGACTTTTTTGCGCCCGGGATCGCTTGGGAATCAAGCCTTTCTATTATTGGCACGACGGACGCAAGCTGGTTTTCGCATCCGAGATCAAGGCGATTCTTGCCGCTGGTGTGCCTGCCGATGTAAATAGCAATGGCTTGCAGGATTATCTGACTTTTCAGTTCTGCCTTGGCGACAAGACGCTGTTCGATGGCATCAGAAAGCTGGAACCCGGTTATTTGATGACGGCCGAGTTGGCGACTGATCGTCTGGTCTTGAAGATGCGCCAGTACTGGGATGTTCGGTACGACATTGATGAGATGCATGACGAAGAATGGTTTGTCGATCATCTCTCTTCGTTGCTGGAAGACTCCATTCGGATTCGCCTGCGTTCCGATGTTCCCTTGGGTGCGCATTTGTCCGGAGGCCTGGATTCCAGCACGGTGGTGTCTCTGGCCGCCTCGATGCTCGATGGCATGCCTCTGAGAACATTCACCGGTGCTTTTCGTGAGGGGAGTCAATTTGACGAAACCAGATACGCACGCCTCGTGGCCGAGGCCGCAGGCGCAGAATATCATGAGGTGTATCCGTCCGCTGAAGATTTTATTGGATATCTTCCCAAGCTGATCCATTTCATGGATGAACCGTTGGCCGGGCCCGGGCTTTTCCCGCAATATTGTGTTTCGAAACTTGCATCGGACCACGTCAAGGTTGTGCTTGGAGGCCAAGGCGGGGATGAGATATTCATTGGCTATGCCAGGTATATGGTGGCGTATCTGGAGAAGTGTCTTCAGGGTGCGATTTCCCAGACCTCAAATGCAAACCGCTATGCGGTATCTCTGGAATCGATCACACCCAATCTTCCCGTACTCCAACAGTATGTGCCGATGCTGCAGCGCTTCTGGCGGGAAGGTTTGTTCGGGCCGATGGATGAGCGGTATTTTCGCCTGATTGACCGTTCGGATGGCCACCAAGGGGTGTTCGAAGCGGTTGACAATGATGGAAGCTATTCACCGTTCGAATCTTTCCGGAAGATATTCAATCGAGAGGGATTGCATTCTCTGATCAATCGCATGACTTATTTTGACCTCAAGGCTTCCTTGCCAGCATTGTTGCATGTTGAGGATCGAACAAGCATGTCGGTTTCGTTGGAGTCCCGGGTTCCACTCCTCGATTACAGGATCGTTGAATTGCTTGCAACCATCCCGCCAAACATCAAGTTTGCTGGCGGAAGAATGAAGCATCTGTTCAAAAAAGCCGTGAAGAACTTTGTGCCAGAGGAGGTTTACAACCGGCAAGATAAGATGGGATTCCCCGTGCCGTTGCAACAATGGTTTCGGGGTGAGGCGAGAGAATTTGTGCGCGATACGCTGTTGTCGAAAGCGGCAAGGGAGCGGGGGCTGTATAATATGCAAGCTGTGGAAAATGCTATTCATGAGGAGGGAAACTACGGGCGAGTCATTTGGGGTCTGCTGTGCCTGGAACTGTGGCACCGTGCGTTTATTGATGAAGCAACCGCCGCCTGATTTTCGGGGATGCATCATAATTTGATAACTCCATGAAACATAAGGCTTTCTCTTTTGCTGCCGGCCATCGTGGTTCCACGTTGGCCGGCGTTTTTGTTCGGCTTGTCGGGCTTGCCCTGGGGTTTCTGCTACAGATTGCCATGGCCCGGGTGCTGGGTTCGGGCGAGTATGGCGCATTTGTCTATGCCATGACATTGGCATCGCTGGGTGCGAT
>RFGJ01000594.1 GCA_003696665.1 Gammaproteobacteria bacterium
ACCTTTCCCTGGTGTAAAATTATCGGCAAGAGCCGTTTATAAAAAGCCATTTGGCCTTTTGAGCGCGGGTAAAGTCGATGAAGTTTTGTTGGTGAATACCTCGGGGTTTGTCCAAGAAGGCACCATCTCTAATCTGATTTGCCATCTGGATGGTCGGTGGAAAACACCCCGTTTAGGTCGGTTTGGTGTCGCGGGATTGGCTCGGAAATGGATAATTCGATGTATTGAAACTGTTGGGGAATGCGTAGAATTAGATGAACAGATCGATTTGGCCTGTTTGCAGCGTGCCGATGGCGTTTGGCTCGTGAATTCTGTGCGTGGCGCCGTGCCAATTGGTGCTATCGACGCTATGCCAATTGAAATTAACAGGGATAAGACTAAACAGCTGAGATTATGGCTCAAAACACTTACCGGATAGGCAGATTGTTGGGCTGGGCACTGGTTACTATTGTGGTTGCCACCATCAGTTTCGCCATTTACGTCTACCAATACTGGCATCAACCCATTGCTAGCCAGATGACACTTGAAGTGGGGCAAGGAGACACTGGACTCACCATCGCAAAGTCTTTGAAGGCGCCAAGATCAGTACTTGATGAATGGGTGATAAAAGTCGGTTTGAGGGTTTTCCCGTTGGTACCATTGGCTGGAGAATACGGGCTGGCGCGCGGCACGACTTTGTACGAGAGAATGCAGAAAATCGCACGCGGTGAGGTCGTTAAGCATCATATCACCATACCGCCTGGCCTCACGTGGAAGCAGATTGTTGGACTCATCTCCAGTGATACTCGAATCATTCAGGATTTTGTGCCAAGTCCGGAGCAGCTTGGTCTGGCGCACTACGATTCACCAGAGGGATGGTTTTACCCGGATACTTATCAGTTTTCGAAGCCATACCGGGCGAGCCAGCTGATTCGGCGTGCGGTGCAAAGGATGAAGCGCCAGCTCAGCCGTGCATGGGACATGCGGGATAAAAGCCTGCCGCTGAAAGACCCTTATGAAATGCTAATATTGGCGAGCATCGTTGAAAAAGAAACGGGACGAGATGACGAACGGGCTAAAGTGGCAGGTGTTTTTATTGCAAGAATCCGAAAAGGCATGCGCTTGCAAAGCGATCCAACCGTGATTTACGGACTTGGCGAGCAGTTTGATGGCGATCTGCGTAAAGCCGATTTGCAACGGGATACGCCTTATAACACATATCGTCGACATGGCTTGCCGCCGACCCCAATTGCCTGTCCAGATTATAAGTCTCTGCTTGCCGTGGCACAGCCGGACATTGATGGCTCGTTATATTTTGTGGCTGATGGCAATGGCGGGCATGTTTTCGCTAAGACGTTGGATGAACATAATAAAAACGTTCGGAAATACCAATTGAGGAAATGACGTGACAGGTAAATTTATCACTATTGAGGGCAGCGAAGGTGCTGGGAAATCGACTGCAATCAATTATTTAAGAGATAATCTTAAAGTCAATAGAAAAGTGGTATTCACTCGTGAGCCGGGGGGCACGCCGTTAGCCGAGAAAATCAGGGAAGTGTTACTCTGTCCGGCTGAGGAAACAGTGTGGCCAGAGACCGAATTGCTCTTGCTGTACGCTGCACGAGTGCAGCATTGGCGAGAAAAGATTCAGCCCGCTTTGCGGCAAGGCGCTATCGTGGTATGCGATCGATTTACCGATGCGACATTGGCCTATCAAGGATATGGGCGTGGTGTCGATCTGGCGCGTATTCGACAGTTGGATACTTGGGCACTTCAGGGTGTCCAACCAGATGTCACATTTTATCTTGATGTCCCGATTGAGATTGGCTTGGAACGCATCACCAATCGTGCCGGAGGCCCCGATCGATTCGAGCGTGAGCAACGGGCTTTTTTCGAAAAAGTTCGGGCCGGTTATCTGTCGCTGGCAGAACAGTCAGCGGGCCGTATTCAGGTCATTGATGCGACTCGGCCTGTACACGTTGTGTGCGAAGATTTGCTCCTCAGAATGAAACAGGTGCTTGGCGATGAGTGAGATTTCGCCGTGGCTAGCTGCCCCGTATGAAACACTTCTTAGGTGGCAGGCGAACAACCGTTTGCCCCAGTCTGCAATATTGCTCGGTGGTTGGGAGGCTCACTGTATTCACGAGTTGATCGGTGCCTTCCTCAAGCATGCTTTTTGTCAGACCCAGAACGCTTGTGGGCAGTGCCAATCATGCCAGTGGGTCAATTCTGTGCAGCATCCAGATTGGCTGATAGTGCAGGGGACAGGCAAGCTTGGTGATATTGGGGTCGAACAAGTTCGGGAGGTCGTGCCATTATTGCAGTCACAACCCACGCATGCACCGTTCCGTCTCATTTGCATCGCCGATGCGCATCGAATGACCGAGTCAGCAGCCAATGCGTTATTGAAAGTGCTTGAAGAGCCTCCCAACCGGACCTATTGGTTTTTGGTCACTGAAACGCCATCTCGTTTACTGGCGACAATCCGTAGTCGTTGCGTGACACTTGATTGCCGAGGCGATAATGATACAATCGAAGGTTGGTTGTCGGCGCAGACAAATGTCGACAAGTCCGTATGCCGACTTGCGCTTGATCTGTCGGGCACTCCGACCAAGGCGTTGGCGCTTTTGACCGCTGATACCCGCTTCCAACTCGTGATTGACAATTTCGTAGTCCTAGATAGCCAAAAATCTCTGGATTGGCTGGATGAGCTGATGGGGCGTTATGGTTCAGAATTCTGCCTTTCCGCCATGGCTTTGGGCTTAAGACGGTATGCGGACAGGATAACGAACGAACAGCTCGATGTGTTGACGCGTCTTTGGTGGCACTTTTCGACAAAAATTCAGATCACTGAAGGTGAACGAGCGCGCCAATTACTGCACGAACTCTGGATTCGCTGGCAAACTGAATTGGCCAAGCCGTAATGGCTGAGGTAAACTTCAAACGAGGAAGCGCTGGTGGGGTGAGCATTGATGACTGACAAAACTGGAGTGGCAGCGTCCGGGCTTGGACGCAACATGATGCAGGTCAATATCAGAAACAAAAGTGTACTGTATGCCTCGTACATGCCTTTTCTCAAAAATGGCGGATTGTTTATCTCCACACCCAAGTATGAAAAATATAAGCTCGGTGATGAAGTATTCTTGGTGATCAACTTATTTGATGAAGAAAAATTACCGGTTGCTGGCAAGGTGGTGTGGATTACGCCGCGTGGCTCCGGGCGAGCGGCAGGCGTTGGCATCCAGTTTGGTGAAATCGACAAAGGTAAGACAAGAAGCCGCATTGAGACACATCTGGCGGGCACATTGAACTCTGACCGCCCGACCCACACCATGTAGTCGATAGAAATCGTATGCCTACTTTGACCGATTCCCATTGTCATTTGAGTCAGCTCGCTGAGCGAGGGCAGTCCGTGCCCGATGTCCTTGCGCGTGCTCAAGCGGCGGGTGTAAATAAAGTGTTATGCATTGCGACAAGCGTCGAAGACGCGCGCTTGATTACGCAATATCGACAGTCTGGACGCGTTTGGCTGACTGCCGGGATTCATCCGCTCAGCGATGATGAGCCGTCCGATGTGACAGCGATTCGGTCACTGCTTGAGACAGGCGACTATCACGCGATCGGCGAGACAGGATTGGATTATTACTATGCCAAAACGGCTGCTGAGCGCGCTCGTCAACGAACACTGTTTGAAGCGCACGTTGCGCTGGCGGAAGAGTCGGGATTGCCACTGATCATCCATTGTCGTCAGGCCGCGGAAGACATCCTCGCGGTTCTCTCGGAAGCGCAGTTGTCCGAGGCGCAAAGCATCATTCACTGTTTTAGTGAAGACGCCAAGACAGCTGAATTATTTCTAGAGCGTGGATGTGTACTTTCCTATTCCGGCATCGCCACGTTCAAAAACGCCGACAACGTGCGTGAAGCCGTCCATGTCACGCCCCTGGACAGGATGCTTATTGAAACGGACAGCCCGTATTTGGCGCCAGTGCCCCATCGGGGACGTGTCAATGAGCCAGCTTATGTGGTCGAGGTCGCCAAAAAAATCGCCGAGCTGCGGCAAATGCCGTTCGACATGGTGGCTACGATAACCAGCGCTAATTTTGATCGAATTTTCAAAATCTCAGAACACGAATTGACATAAAAAAATCCCGGCACCTTCACTGGCACCGGGTTAGGGGAAACATGGTAGGGAGACAGTCAAACATCGTCACTTGTCTATAACGAATAGTCGATCTTGCTCGAATTTCAAGTCGAATCTTCACTTTTTTCTCTTTCGTCGGTACGGGGAGTTGTGTTATCGGGATCGAGTACCACGCCATCTTCCCAAGGCAATTCGGAATACAGTCCGACCTGGGTCATCGGCAGCGGGGGAAATTTCAACACCTCAAAATAAGGCGAGTAGTCGAAATCCGCTGGCGTGTACAATTTTGGGTTGCGGGCCTTGAGCCGGATAGAACCATCATTTGCTTTAAAGATGTGGGGCAGAATAGGAAAACGAACTGCGGAAAACGCAGAGGCAATGAGGGTAGAGCATACGGTCTTGGTATGCTTGCCGGCATGCACTTCGAATAACGTGGAACGCCATCGCCGAGGGACGAGCGCCCAAGGGAGCAGAAATCGAGCGAGATCGAGCAATTGGCGGAAGTCATATTCAGTGCCAAGCGCATCAACCGCATATTGAATCACGCGTTGAGTGTCGTCCTTGGTGATGCCCTTTGGACGGCATATCCGAAGATTATCCCCAGCATATTGCTCAAGTGGGTTGAGCACTGTGCCTTGTCCGAGTAATCCTTCTAGCACCAAGGGCGCTTGTGGCGATCCAGACCAATAACGCATCAACTGTTCGTACAAGGGCGTCCCGTAATAGGTCGCTGGGGCACCTATAAAGAGTGCGCTATGCGTCCAACGGCTTTGCGTGATGACACGAATGACTTCAGAGATGCGAGTGCGTCCTTCGACGAGCACAACATCGCCTGGGCGAATGTCGGCTAGCAACTGGCTAAAATTGACGGGTGGTAATTCGGACCGTGGGTGTTCATGGTTGAGCCAGTTGGTGATGGCTTGTTTGAGTCGCTTGATCACAATTCCCCTAAAATGCTCCGATCTCTTGATTCAGTTATAGAATACTACCGCAGCCTATGCCAAAATGCCCATCCTCAAATTACCAATGAATGTTAGGCAATTAACAGGACAATTGTATGAGTAAGCAAAGACTGCCGTTATCGATTTGGGACGATATATTTTTGTTAAACGACCAGCTCACGGAAGAAGAACGCATGATCCGTGACAGCGCCCATCAATACGCCCAGGACAAATTGATGCCGCGCATATTGGAAGCCAATCGAAAAGAACATTTTGATCCGGACATCATGCGCGAAATGGGCGAAATGGGTCTACTTGGCGTGACCATCGACGGTTATGGCTGCGTCGGGGCCTCCTATGTCGCTTATGGACTGGTGGCACGTGAAATTGAGCGCGTGGATTCTGGCTACCGTTCGGCAATGAGCGTTCAGTCAAGTTTGGTCATGTATCCTATTTATGCCTACGGAACCGATGCCCAAAAGGAAAAATATCTGCCCAAATTAGCGACCGGCGAGTGGATTGGCTGTTTCGGTTTGACAGAGCCCGATGCAGGCTCGGATCCAGCAAGCATGAAAAGCCGTGCGTACAAGGTGGATGGCGGCTATCGCTTGACAGGTAACAAAATGTGGATCACAAATTCACCCATCGCAGATGTTTTTGTGGTGTGGGCGAAAGATGATGCGGGTGACATTCGTGGATTCATCCTTGAAAAAGGGATGAAAGGGTTGTCTGCGCCGAAAATTGAAGGCAAATTCAGCTTGCGTGCCTCGATCACTGGTGAGATTGTCATGGATGAGGTTTTTGTCCCAGAAGAAAATGTATTCCCTGAAATCAAGGGACTTCGCGGACCATTTGGTTGTTTAAACCGTGCACGTTATGGCATTGCTTGGGGCGCTTTGGGCGCTGCTGAGTTTTGCTGGCATGCGGCACGCCAGTACACTTTGGATCGTAAGCAATTTGGTCGCCCGCTGGCCCAAACCCAGCTGGTCCAGAAGAAATTGGCGGATATGCAAACTGAAATTGCCTTGGGATTGCAGGGCGCGCTGCGTGCTGGACGACTTATGGACGAAGGGCGGTTTGAGCCGGAGATGATCTCACTCATCAAGCGTAACTCCTGTGGAAAAGCCCTAGAGATAGCACGTATGGCGCGTGACATGCATGGTGGGAATGGAATTTCTGATGAGTTTCATGTCATCCGTCATGTGATGAATCTCGAGGCCGTGAATACTTATGAGGGAACGCATGACATTCATGCACTCATCCTCGGGAGAGCGCAAACTGGTTTGCAAGCGTTTTGCTAGGCTCAGCATTGGCAGGCGGGATTTGCTACGTTCGGCGAGTCCCGCCCGATAAAATGCTTGATTTGAAGGCAGCATCAAGTAAGCTCACGGTATATAGCTAAGCGAACAAATCACCAATGAACCGTTTCAATTCGATCGTACTGTTTCTGTTTCTGACCTTCACATTTGGGGTGCATGCCGCTTCGGACAAGCTGGCGAGTCTCGTTAAGTCGGTGGAATCCAAAGTCATCACCGAGACAGATCTAAAACCTTTGCAACCGACTCGTCATCAACGGTTGGCTGCCCGCATTGCTAAAGATTTATTGGCCTTTTATCACTATCGAAGAGACTTGCGTTTTGACGACAATTTTTCGAAACAGGTCTATCGCCGCTACCTTGATTCGCTTGACCCCGCCAAAGTTTATTTGCGACAAAGTGATCTTGATGACTTCGCCAAGTATCAGACAGCGTTCGATAATGCGTTAACGAAAGGCGAACTCACGCCTGTGTTCACCATTTTTGATGCATTCCGTGAGCGGTGGGTGGAACGTTATAACTACGCGATCAAACTGTTGGATGGGAAATTTGATTTTACGCGTGATGAAGAGTTTCTGTTCGACAGGGAAAACGCCACGTGGCCTGCTGATCGAAGTGAGCAGAATGAGCTTTGGCGGCTACGTGTAAAAAATGATCTCATTGGATTGCTCCTTGCTGACAAAACGGAAACCCAAGCCAAAGATTTGCTGCGTAAGCGTTATAAGGCAGCGTTACGGCGCATGGCTCAAACCGATGAAGCGGATGTTTTTCGTCAATTTATGAATGTCGCCACATCGACCATCGAACCGCATACCGCCTATTTTTCCCCGCGTGTGGCTGAAAATTTCAATATCGAAATGTCCTTGTCACTTGAGGGAATTGGCGCGGTGCTGCAAACCGAGGACGTATACACCAAGGTGGTTCGTTTGGTTCCAGGTGGGCCCGCAGATCGAAGCGAACAATTACGTCCCGGTGATATGATTGTTGGCGTCGCACAAGATGACGAGGAAATGATTGATGTTATAGGTTGGCGTCTGGATGATGTGGTTGATCTCATTCGCGGCAAGGCCGGGACTAAAGTTCGCCTTGAGATCCTGCCCAAGGGGGCAGGGCCGGATGCACCGACGCGCCAAGTGGTGATTGTTCGAGAAAAAATCAAACTAGAAGATCAGGCCGCACGCAAAAAGGTCTTGGAACTGACCATTGATGGGCAAAAGCATCGCTTTGGTGTGATTACGTTACCGATTTTCTATATTGACTTTGAGGCCTACTACCGAGGCAATCCGAACTACAAAAGTACAACCCGCGATGTCAGAAAGTTATTAAGGGAACTTAAGAAAGAAAAGGTAGAGGGCATTATTATTGACCTTCGGGGCAATGGTGGTGGTTCGCTGGCAGAAGCAACACAGCTGACAGGGCTTTTCATTGATCAAGGTCCGGTAGTGCAGGAAGAGGATGCTAGTCGGAAAGTGCGGGTGTTGCGAGATGATGACAGGAGCGTAGAGTGGGACGGACCACTTGTTGTGATGGTCAATCGCTTTAGTGCTTCAGCGTCGGAAATTTTCGCAGCGGCGATTCAAGATTACCGGCGTGGGTTGGTGATCGGCAGCACGACGTTCGGTAAGGGAACGGTGCAACAAATTCAGGATTTGGACCGGTGGAATCCAGATCCGAAAGCGGGCAGTTTAGGACAACTTAAATATACCGTGGCACGCTTTTACCGTGTCAATGGTGACAGCACTCAATTACGAGGGGTGACGCCAGATATACGTTTGCCAGCTCTGGTAGATGTAAAAGAGTTTGGCGAGGCCGCATTGGAGAATCCGTTGCCGTGGGCCAAAATAAATGCTGCGGCGTTCAAGCCGTTTGAACTCAATGTAGATCTCAAGCAATTGCAAGCAATGAGTGATCAACGTGTAGCCGCGTCGAAGGACTATCAAATATTGTTGGAGGAATATCGACTTGGACGCCAATATGGCGAGGAGAAAATTGTCTCGCTTAATTTGGAGAAACGTCGTGCGCAGCGTAACCAAATTCAACAGCAGGAATTGGCGCTATTGAACAAGAAGCGCCAGTTGTTAGGCCTTCCGCCGTTAAAAAATATTGAAGATCACAGCAATTCGGACGATAAGAAGTTGGAAGACTTTGACCCAGAATTGAAGGAGGCCGCTCATATACTGAGCGATTTCATGAATGCGCTCGCACAC
>RFGJ01000595.1 GCA_003696665.1 Gammaproteobacteria bacterium
GAAGGTGGTCCAGTCGGAGCCGGCCGGCTGCTCGAAGCTGCCGTCCTCCGCGGTGACGCTGTGGAAGCCCGCGTCTCGCACCCAGGTCACCGTCTGGCCCACCTGGATGGTGATCTCCCGGGGATCGAATACGTTGTTGCCCACGTGGACGATCACCGCGGATGGCGTGGGCGTGGGCGTCGCGGTAGACGTCACCCCCGGCGGCGGGGTCGGCGCCTCTGCCGTTAGAAATTTGCCACAATACGTACGATTTGCATACGATTGTTGCCCGAGCCTTGACAAATGGGGGGGGGGGGCTATGATATGATTTCATCGTCGGCTACATGTGTTAGCTGTTTGTTAGAGTTGCTTTACTCTATGCAGATAGAATCTCCTACTTCGAATGTGGATATTTGTGACTCCGCACTGACCTATCGCTGAACATTGTAGATCCCTTGCTACTGTGGGCATTTCGAAAGAGTATGAAATCGAGACATCATGAAAATGTTCGCCAGGTCCTTGATGCTCTTGTTGTCAATCCTCCTTGTGATTGCGTTCATAGGCGCGTTATCCGCGGAACGGATTTGGGACGCTCTGCCAGACAAGATACTATCCATAGACTCGATTAGGCAAACAGATGGCAAGAAAGCGGAATGGGCTGCAAATAGCCCACTTCCCACACCCTCCGAACCAGTGCTGATAAGCCCGCTTCCCACTCCAGCCGATGATGCAAATCGAACAGCGGCAGAACCCTTCGGCACGTCTGCACCGCGTAAGCCTGTTCCATATCCTGATCTCAACACGAAAACCGATTCTGTTTTGGATCAGATCACCTTTGCTAATCGACGAGTCCTGCAACTCCCCGGCGCCGACCACACATCGTATGGTCTAACGTCCTGGTCACCGAATTCGACACAGTTTGTTGGATTCTTTGCCACATCGCCGGCCCCGGGAGAGATGGAAGACGGCACTGGACTCTATTTGGGCAACCCCGATACCGGAGAACTTTCATTACTCACTAAGGATGGCGTATGGTCCAGTTGGAGCTCTGACGGCCAGGCCATCTACTATCTTGCGCCCAGACATGAGCAGGGGGTCATCATCAGTAGACCATCCGGGATTCCGTACTACGATCTGTACAGATTTGCCTTGCCCTCTGGCGTAAAAGAACTGATCATCAGGGATGTGGGGGCTCCATACGTTGCACAGCCGCCGGTGCAGGAAACGTCCAGAGGAGACTTAATGCTTTTCGATTCCCAACAACGACCAGCGGTTCTGAGAAGCTCCGGTCAGCGGGAGAAAAGTGGATTGGCATCGGTGAGCGACCTATTCCCACTAGCTGCACTGCTCACCGATCGACAGGCAATCGATGTTATGGAGGTGGCTGAGTATTCGTTTTTTACCGTTGCACCTGGCGGAGATTTTGTGGCTGTGATTCCCTTGGGGGCTCCACTCTATGTAATTGACATGAATACATACTCGATCACGGCGCGACTGGAAGAAAGCCCCGGCTATGCAAACAACGTAGCCTGGTCGCCCGACGGCACGCGTTTGGCTTATGCCAGTCACAATGGAGTCTATGTTTACAACCGCATCACCGGAAAGACATTTGCCCTGATTCAACGACAGGATATAGGCTTCTCCGACAACGATGTCCGTAGTGATTTTGTTGCGCCGGCATGGGTGATGGACGGGAAAGCACTACTTTTCAGCGTCAAATCGGCTGACTGGATTTTCACGCCCGGTGTGCAGCGCCCTGGTCACTTGCAGAGCTTTGTGTTTGCAACCACAGACGACGGTGTCTATCGGAGGCCGATCTCAGCACTCGGTTTAGAGTCTGTCTCGCCCAACGGCCACTATGCCATTGTCTATGATTGGAACCCTGAAACGCAAACCGAGACGAAATATGTCGTCGATATTCTCCCCTGAAGCTATGTACTCTTCCCCTCAAGGAATCAGCGTTTCATTCACACATTGAGTCATCCACCAGAGAAATCGTCATGCTCTATCGCGCTACCAAACAAAGTTTCACCAGGCAATCGGTTAGGTTTTTTGTTATCCTGGTCATATTCGGATTCGTCGTTACATCGACCTGCCGATCAGTGGCTGCCGATGGTCCTGTCAAAGCTGCGGTCACGGATCCTGATTGTCCTGGCTTTTTGTATCCGTATCGTGTCTTCAGCTACAACAATGTGGACGAGGCAGTCATGGATACCATACCCGGTGAATGGTGGCCCCCCGCAAGTCTAGGCGGAACGATTACATTTAGCGGATTGGAAGCAGCCGCTGTCATTATCCGATCGCGAATCTTGTTCCAACAGCAACATCCTGTGAATCCAGCATATAACTACACGACGGCCAACGTCGACTGGCAAGGTGGGATATCCGAACCATCCGGCTGCAATGATCCTGGCTACACGATGAACACCGCCTGGAACGCAAGACGTCATAGCCGTTCGGACTATGATAGTAACGGTGCTGTCTTCCAAACCTCAGGGATTTACATTGTCAATATCGGTGGCAGCGCTGAAATGGTGGGCTTCTATCCACCTATCCAGAAAGAATCAACGATCTGCGCCAAACAAAGTGACGACTGGAAATTCTGCGCGATCAGTGCGCTCGGGAACGACATCACCCGCAGTAACAATCGTTATGTTCGGCGTCTGAACATCTCTTCGCCCGATTGGATCGAGTTTCAAGCTGAGGCTTTCTATGAGCGTATTGACCGTTCGAGTCATTCTTGGTGGTGTCGCACAGACAACCCAGGTTGGAGTGGAAAATGCTATATGCGCGCGGAGCCCAATAGCGGTGTGAGTTTTGGCAGTGATATTGATTATAGAAGTGTTGCCCCGGAGTTGCGGTATCGAGTAGCTTTCCCGGCCTCCGATGGAATAACCAAGTGGTATATCTGGATTCTGGGTGAAGGATGTCACAATACTGACGACGCTCTGCACGTAGGGTTGAATAGCCAGCGCCTAGACGGTAGCACTAACGCTCGCGGAATCGCCGAAAACGTGACTGGTTGGGATTCCTGCGTATTTACATGGAAAAGCGAGATGGAGGACGGCACGCGACCTTACATAAATCCAAGCTACTACGACACCAGTAGCGCATTCCAAACCCTGAATGTCTGGATGAAGGAAGACGGTATGCGGATTGACCGAATCATCTTGACAACAGACCCGGGCGCCTATATCTTCAAGCAATTCATCCCATTGGTAATGTGGTGACTTGTCAGGTTCTGGTGACATGTCCCCTGGCAGAGGAACTGGCTGCTATCTCCAAGAATGTCAACGAGATCTAGGTACCCTTGCCGGTCACCTATCTCGGTGACCGGCAAGGGTGTCTAGTTATTTCTCCACAGCCGGTAAGAACACCTCGTGGCTCGCAGATGTCCCGGTCGGCGTGGGCGTCACGGATGGTGTCACTGTTGCCGTCGGCGTTACCGTGGGCGTCACCGTGGGCGTCGCGGTCGCGGCGGACTGCACGATCACCTTGCCGGCCATGCCCACACCGCCCGGCCCCCCGTGGATGGAGCAGAAGTAGGGGAACTCCCCGGCCTGGGTGAAGGTGTGGCGGAAGGTGGTCCAGTCGGAGCCGGCCGGCTGCTCGAAGCTGCC
>RFGJ01000596.1 GCA_003696665.1 Gammaproteobacteria bacterium
CGAAGCCGGTACGGCCGATTTGATCCTGGCCAAGCAGCGCAACGGACCGATTGGCGACATCCGGCTGGCCTATGTGAAGCAGTACACGCGATTTTCCGACTTGGCGGAAGTTTGATATCTTTCATTCTAAACCTGCTACTGGACACATCATTGACATTTTGATCTTATTATGGTCAGTTATATAAAGTTTGGGGGGCTATGCCAAAAATAAAAAGGGAAGAGGTTATTCGCGAGGTTCTTGGGGCCTATAAAGACTCCCAAAAAGAGTATGAGAATTGGAGCGGGGGGAGCTGGCTGTGGGAGGCGCCCGAGTACCTGATTACAGTCAATATAGCGAAGCGCCTTTGGGAGCTGAGAAAAAGAACCTCTCGTTGTTATATTACCCTTGAGTATCAGGTGGCAAAAGCCTTGGAGGATTCTGGAGCTAGAGGAAGAGGGAAGCTTGAGAGGAAAATTCGCGAGAATGGGAAAACAGATATTATATTGTGGCATGCGTGTGGATCTCCACGCGCGTTAATTGAGGTTAAAAACCAGATATATTCGACCGCTGCCTACAAGAAGGACATCGATAGGATCGGGGGTCTTCTATGCAAGAATCCTGATAAATCCAGTTTGGAGTTTGGATTGATTTCTTTTTATGAGTCCGCTAATAGTGGGAAGAGAAAGACTGCCGAAGAGAAAGTTAAAGCTAGGATCGAGGCAAGACTGGAGGAATGTAGGCGTGTTGCTGACGAGAGCTTGAAGCAAAAAGCGCATCTTAGCGAGATGCATTCGATTAATAATGGCAAAAGTGTATGGCAGGCTGTTTGCATTGAGCTGTCAAAGCGATTCTCGTGCGGTTGATAAGTGATGCCCTTTCACTCAATTGGTGAGAGGGGGCTTCGTCCCCTCTCAGTCTCTCAGCGTGGCTTTTTCCGAAACAAACACCAGCGGCTCGACCTTGCCGGTAAGCGGGTCCACGAGGGCAAGGTTGAAATGGTTATCGTCTTTCCAGAGCAGGCGGAAAATCACCTTTTTGGGTTGTCCGCCGTTTGCGATATAGGTCACCACGGCTTGCTGCGGGTCCTGCTGCTCGGATAACACCTTCAAATTCTTGGCCTTGAGCAGCCGGAACGGCGCTCCTTGCGAAACGGCATAGATTTCGAACACCCCCTTGGGCAAGTTGACGAGCACCACGGTGCTGCCGTCCACCGCCGCCCATCGGCCGGTGGCCAGTTCGGCTACCGAGCTCTTGGAACAGGCGGCCACCCCCAGGATCAGCATGAAGATGGCCATCCATTTTGTATTCGCGCGCATAAGCAATTCCTCCTGTGTTTGATGGGGGTATTTTTCGCTGACGGTGCGACAAGTGGCGACGCATTCGATGATTCCGGCCCGCCCGGCTTGTGTGCCGATTCGGATGGTGAGAGAAGGGGAACGAATAAAAGCTGAGTTGTCGGAACATGGCATGCACCCATTTGTTCATGAG
>RFGJ01000597.1 GCA_003696665.1 Gammaproteobacteria bacterium
CAAAGCCCAGTCCAAAAGACTGGGCTTTTTTATTTGCTTAAACGCAATCGACATTGCGGCCCCAGAATCGGGTCTTGGGCTTGCACAATAGTGTGCTATCGGCTAGCTTGGATGCAAGGCAAGTTTCCCCGGTCCTTCCATGCACGGTCTTTCATCACAATGGCATCGGCATTTTGGTTCGCCTGAGCGCGACCGAGAGCTTAACGTCCTCTGGCGTCTTGCCATAGGGGTGGGGCGAGTCTTGTATGCGATCCGAAAAGATTGGAAACGGCGTGATCTCAGCATGCAAGCCATGGGCTTGGCTTTTATGACGTTGTTATCTCTCGTGCCTCTATTGGCGGTCAGCTTTTCGTTTTTAAAGGCGTTCGGTGTCCATCATAGTCTGGAGCCACTGATGCTTCAGCTCGTGGAGCCGTTGGGTGAAAAGGGGCACGAGATCGTTGAGCGTTTGTTACGCTTCGTCGATCAACTGGACGTCAGTGTGATAGGGGGGCTTGGGCTTATTTTCCTTCTTTAC
The DNA here is from genome assembly GCA_003696665.1 of Gammaproteobacteria bacterium. Lineage (NCBI taxonomy): Bacteria > Pseudomonadati > Pseudomonadota > Gammaproteobacteria > Gammaproteobacteria bacterium. The sequence continues at coordinate 518 of RFGJ01000597.1, forward strand.
GCAGTCTTCGATCTTCTGAACAAGATTGAGTCAAGTTTCAATGAGACCTGGCATATAGGCGCCTCACGGACGCTCTCCCAAAAAGTCACTCATTACATAGGCACCCTGGTTCTGACACCGGTTTTTGTGTTTGGCGCGTTGGCCATTTGGGCCATGGTTTCTCACAGCCCTTATGTTGAAATGGTTGTGAAATATGGTTGGTTCAACTGGCTGATTTGGGCTGTGGTGAAACTGGCACCAACATTGTTCATTGCATTCGCGTTCGCTTCTTTTTATATGATAATGCCAAACACGTCGGTCAAGTTTTCGAGCGCGTTGGTTGGTGGGATAACGGCAGGTGTCTTATGGCAAACCAGCGGGCTATTGTTCGGTGCTCTTGTCGTAAAATCCGGACAATATACTGCGATATATTCTGCCTTGGCCACGCCGATCCTATTTATGATTTGGGTGTATCTTAGTTGGCTAGTCTTATTGCTCGGTGCTCGCATTGCCTACTACCACCAAAATCCATACCAATTATTGGCGCACCTACAGCGATTACCACTGTCCATAGTGCAGCGTTTGACAATGACACTTTGGTTTTTGCGAACTGTATGGCTTAACTTCAAACGTGGTGCAGGGCCTGTGGCCATTTCGCAATTAAGCACAGCACAGCGTCTTCCGCCGAAAGTGATAGAGGACGTTGCACAGGTACTTGAGGAGATGAAGATTGTCGCGCACCAGCCAGATGGATGGCACTGCCAAAAGGATTTCGCGTCCATTCCATGGCATCAATTCGTTGATCAATGGCTGCTTTTTCCGGAGCAAAGCACCACTCTTTCTGGGAGCCAATATGAGCAGCTGGCCCTCAAGACCCTTAAGGCTGCGCCTGATGAGCGATCCTTGGCGCAGGTATTGGAAACTTTAGAAGATGGTTTTGTAGGGGATGAATAAGCCGAATGTTTTGGGGTCGTATGCGGGGCATACGTCAGGTAAAATAATTACCTTTGGATGTGTACGGACAGTTATCAATGAAAGAAACGATCATCGCGCCCTCCATCCTATCCGCTGATTTTGCTCGCCTTGGTGAGGAAGTTCACAACGTACTGCAAGCGGGTGCTGACTGGGTCCATTTCGACGTAATGGATAACCATTACGTGCCTAATTTGACCGTTGGTCCGTTGGTTTGCCAAGCCCTTCGCAATTACGGCATTCAAGCACCAATTGATGTGCATCTTATGGTTGAACCTGTCGATCGTATTATCGGTGATTTTGTGACGGCGGGGGCAAGCTCCATTTCTTTTCATCCGGAAGCGTCGAAGCATGTGGATAGAACGATTCAACTGATTCGAGACGCCGGCTGTCAGGCGGGTATCGCGCTCAATCCGGCGACACCATTGAGTGTACTTGACTATGTCATGGACAAGATCGATATGATACTCGTCATGACGGTGAATCCCGGTTTTGGCGGGCAGACATTTATTGAATCCATGCTTGAAAAAATCCAATCCGTGCGGCGTATGATTGATGACAGTGGTCGAGAGATTCGATTGCAGGTGGATGGTGGCGTCAAGGTCAACAATATTGAAACCATTGCGCGAGCCGGTGCGGATACGTTTGTCGCTGGCTCGGCGATATTTGGTGCACCGGATTATCAAGTGATCATTCAGGCAATGAAAGAGGCGGTCAATCGCGCGCGCTTATGACGCGCGCAGTAAAGTTTTCGCCTCTTGTAAAGTCGATTTCACATTGTCAGGCCAATAAGGATTGTATTTCTCCAGAATATCAAGTAAATCACCGGTACTTTCAGCCGCGACGTTGATATGGCCCATTTTCCGACCTGGGCGGAGTGATTTCTCATACCAATAGCATCGCACTTCGGGGGCATTCAGAAGATGCGGATCGATGTTCGGTTGACCGATGACATTCAGCATGATCGTTGGTTTTACCCGATGAGGTGCGCTGACGGCTTGGCCGGTAATCGCTGCAATGTGATTGTCAAACTGACTAATATCTGCACCATCCGTTGTCCAATGTCCGGAATTGTGCACACGTGGGGCGATTTCGTTGACCACGAGTTCCCTACCCTCGACGAAAAATTCGATGGCTAAGGTGCCAACGTAGTCAAGTGCATCGGTGAGTCTCTTAAATATGGCTTCTGCTTTGCTTTGCAAATATGACCAAGGAAATGGCATGCCACCGAGAGAAATTTGCAAAATTCCGCCATCGTGGAAGTTAGTGGTCAGCGGAAAAAAGGCAACGCTGCCATGGCGATCGCGGCTGCCAATGATTGACACTTCAGCGGTAAAGGGTACAAATCGCTCCACCACCAGTGAGATGTCGGGACATTGCTGCCAAAATTGTTCAATCTGGTCTAGTAAGTGCGGTAAGTCTTCTTTTGTGTGGCTGCGCCATTGGCCTTTACCGTCATAGCCACTGCGAACGGCCTTTATAACAGCCTTGTGGTCTAGCGCCTCAAGCGCGCGCATCAACTGCGCGATGTCGCTGACTTGTGCTGTCGCTGCATGTTCAATGCCCAAACTGTCCATGACGGCTTTTTCGGTATCGCGAAAAGCCAGCGACAGCAGGGCGTTAGCTGATGGAAACATTTTCGCGTGGTATGGTTCAAGGGTATTGCCAAGTGGAGTGATGTCCTCAAGTTCTGCGGTAATCACATCGGCCTGCTGACAGCATAAATCAAAACTGTCCGTCACCCAGACGTGATTGCTGAAGTCATAGGCTTGCTCAGTGCGCAAGTCCCACGCGAGCAGTTGATGTTGTTGTTTGTGTGCGGCACCGGCGAGCAACATGGCCAGCTGCCCTTTACCGATCGTGAGTATTTTCATGAGATGCGTGGATCAGGGTGGTTGAGCACGTCGTTGGTTTGTTGTAAACGAAAGTCGCGAATTCGTTCGCGGAGCGCCGGATCAGAAATAGCGAGAATTTGCGCAGCCAGTAAGCCAGCATTCGCGGCGCCAGCTGAGCCAATTGCTAAGGTGCCAACCGCGACGCCTTTGGGCATCTGAACGATGGACAGCAACGAATCCAGCCCGTTGAGCGCCTTTGATTGTACGGGCACGCCGAGCACCGGAAGCGTGGTATGCGCGGCCACCATGCCGGGCAAATGGGCGGCACCGCCTGCCCCAGCGATAATCACAGCATAGCCTTCGCGTTCTGCATTTTCTGCAAAAGCGGCCATAAGTTGCGGCGTACGATGGGCAGAAACCACTTGGACATGATAATCGACGTTCAAAGTATCAAGCATCTCGGCGGCCGCTTTCATAGTCGGCCAATCCGAACGTGAGCCCATGATAATCGCGACCTTTGCCATGGTTGCTGTGTCCGCTCATTTATGGAAAGCGGCGGATTATAGCACATTTTGGTAAAAGTACAGCATCATGTGGATGGCATGAACACATGGCCTAGTCTGATCAGACCGCTAGCGTCAAAAGTGAATCGGCGGCACAATAGCGAGCAAAGTACAGTTTTGACCAAAGAGTTGTCAATGATATTGATGATCGATAACTATGACTCTTTCACCTTTAATTTGGTGGATTATCTAGCGACTTTGGGGGAAGAGGTCATAGTGCGTCGCAATGACGCGATAACCCTGGAAGAGATTGAAAATCTCGCGCCGGAAGCAATCGTTATCTCCCCGGGCCCTTGTTCACCCAAAGAAGCCGGTATCAGTGTCGAGGTAGTTCGCCACTTTCATCAAAAGGTACCGATCCTAGGGGTGTGTCTTGGTATGCAGTGCATCGGTGTGGCATTTGGCGGCAAAGTCATACGGGCACCCAAAGTGATGCATGGCAAAACCAGTTTGATTCGACACGATGGCGGGCGTTTATTCGCCGGATTGCCCCCAGTGATCTCGGTGACACGTTACCACTCATTGATTGTTGAACGGGAAACATTACCAGATTGCTTGCGAGCCACCGCATTCGTTGATGATGCTGACAAGCTATTGATGGCATTTGAGCATCAAGCGTTTCCAGTGTTTGGCGTCCAGTTCCATCCCGAAGCCATTCTGAGCGAGTACGGGCACCAAATCTTGCAGAATTTCCTCGAACAAAAAGTGCTCAGCGTGCATTAAGCACAACAATGGTTTTGCCTCGTACTCGGACATGGCCTTGTTCTTCAAGTACCTTAAGCACACGACCCACCATCTCTCGCGAACAGCCGACGATACGACCGAGTTCTTGGCGTGTGATCTTAATTTGCATTCCGTCAGGATGGGTCATTGCATCTGGCTGTTGGCACAGATCGAGTAGTGCTCGTGCGATGCGACCGGTCACATCCAGGAAAGCGAGATCGCCAACTTTTCGACTGGTCAACTGGAGCCGTTGCGCCAGTTGTCGCGTCAGACGCATGAGAAGCTCTGGTCGCTCCTGTGCCAGTTGGAGAAATTTGTGATAAGAAATTTCGGCAACGTCCGCTTCAGTCTTGGTGCGCACCCAGGCCGATCTGACTTCTTCTGGCGCAAACAATCCCATTTCGCCAAAAAAATCACCTTGATTAAGATAAGCCAGCACTAACTCTTTCCCTTCGCTGTCTTCGATTAGCACGGTCACTGAACCATTAACAACAAAATAGAGCGTGTCCGAATGATCTCCGGCGTATATCAACGTGGACTTGGCAGGATAGTGTCTCCGGTGACAATGCCCTAGAAACCAGGTGATCAGTTCGTCTTGAGCGAGAGTGCGTGGCAAATTCATTCCATCGTAGCTCCATGCAAGATCTAGTTCGCACGATTTGGGAAGGCATCGCGCTTCAGTTAGTATACACATTTTTGGGATGAATAGGGGAAAGCCCTCGTCAGCTACCAACCTAAACACTAGGAGATGAAGATGCAGGTCAATGTGCAATGGACAGGTGATGAAAATTTTGTGGCCACAACGCAACATGGCCATAAAGTTGAGATGAGTGCGGAGGCAAAACAAGCGCCCACGCCGATGGAATTGGTGTTGGCTGCGGTTGCCGGTTGTTCTTCAGTCGATGTTGTCTCCATCTTGAAAAAAAGCCGATGTGAAGTCTCTCACTGCGGGGTGGAAGTAGAAGCGCAGCGCGCAGAGCAGATCCCTCGCGTGTTTACGCACATTTGTTTGAACTACCGAGTGTGCGGCAAAAATATCACTCGGCGGGCGGCTGAACGCGCCGTTTCGCTTTCCATGGAAAAATACTGCAGCGTCTCCCATATGCTCGCCGGGCGCGTAACCATTACCTATCGCGTCGAAATTGAAGAAGACTAAATATAGTAGGTTGTGGTCGTCATGACTTTAGCCAACCAGTGCATCGCCGTACGAACCGGGGCTGGTAGCGCTGCGCCGCCAGCCGCGGTGGCATTGGTGGCATGGCTAAGCTCATCCGAGCGCATCACCTCAAGAATTTTACGGCTGCGGATATCTTTTTCCGGCAGCTGTTCTAAATGCGAATCAATGTGCTTGACAACCTGTTTTTCTGTTTCTGCTACGAAGCCAAGGCTCCATTTGTCGCCGACCAGACCCGCTGTTGCACCAATAGCAAGGCTGCCAAGATAAAATAGTGGGTCCAGA
>RFGJ01000598.1 GCA_003696665.1 Gammaproteobacteria bacterium
AGCGGGTTGTTGGTGAAAAAGCAGGCCTAGCCTGCCCGACACGGCACGGAAGTTGCTGGAGATGTCTTGAACGGCATCTCTGGCCGCCGAGTCGGCCACACCAACCATTGAAACAGAAGCCACACAGTATGAGGTGAAACAAATGGGGCTTATTACAGCATCTGGCGTCGGCTCTGGATTGGACATCGACTCGATCATTAACGCGATTGTCGATGCTCAACGTGCCCCAGCAACACAGCGCCTCGATCTTCGAGAAGCCAACATCAATGCTGAAATTTCCGGTTTCGGCAATTTGTCAAGCGCCCTGTCTGAGTTTCAGACAGCGCTCCAAAAACTGGACAATTTGTCCGACTATAGCAAACGCACGGCCACTTCGAGTGACACAAGCTTCGTTCAAGTGTCCGCAGGCAACGATGCCACACCTGCCAACTTTTCCGTTGATGTCATCAAAACTGCACAAGGTTCGCGCTTGGAATCCGGCCTTTTCGGCAGTAGTTCCGACACCGTCGGCAGTGGCACCCTCACCTTTACTGCCGGCTCAAACACCTTTTCTGTCACCATTGACGCCACCGACACCCTGTCAGACATACGCGACAAAATCAACAACGCCTCAGACAATTTCGGCGTCAATGTCAATATCGTCAATGGCGATGCAGGTACCGTGCTGATTTATGATTCATCAATTACCGGCAGCGCCAACCAATTGACAGTCACCGATGATAATGCGTCGTTGGATGCCATATCGACTAATATGACCGTCACCCAAAACGCCGACGACGCACAAATACAGGTCGCCGGTCAAACAATTACGAGCGACACCAATACATTCTCATCCGCCATTGAGGATGTCACCATCACCGCAGTCAAACCCACAACGAACAGCGTGGATATCAGTATCAGCATTGATACCGGCAGTGTTCGCAGTGCGGTCAATGATTTCATCGAAGCCTACAATGCGCTCCAATCCACCATAAGTGACCTGGGCAAATCCGACCCCGATAATCCGGGCATTTTGTCAGGTGATGCCACTTTGCGCATGATCGACAGTCAGATTCGTCGCATCATCAGCAGCACAGTCTCCGGCGGCACATTAGACTCGCTGGCCGCACTTGGCATCACCACCACCCAAACCGGCACATTGGAACTTGACAGCGCGACCTTTGACAACGCCATCAACAATAATTTTTCAGACATTGGCAATATTTTTGCTGGTACCAATGGCATTGCCATTCAGCTCGATGATCTCATTGATCAG
>RFGJ01000599.1 GCA_003696665.1 Gammaproteobacteria bacterium
AAGAAAGGGCAAATGCGTTGGAAGTGGCAACGTAAAAGAATGAAAAAAGAGAAGAGAAAGAGAAAGAGGAAATAGTAAGATTTATAAATAAGATTTTAACACTATTTTTATTTAACCTTTGTTTTTGAATGAGTACTTGATCAATATGATTAAGTATGATGTATGATACGCAAAAAGAGCAAATCTCTATAGCGAGTAGATATAATTGCGACTATGCATAATTCCCGTTGATCCTGCGGGAGATTGCTGCTATTGGGATCCGAATTAGCCATGCAAGTCAGGGACTCTTCGGAGGACCGGCATAAGGCTCAGTAACACGTCGATAATCTGCCCTCGGGTCGAGGATAACTTCGGGAAACTGAAGCTAATACTCGATAGGAGAACATTACTGGAAGGTGTGTTCTCTGAAACGTAAGGCCCGAGGATGAGTCGGCGGCTGATTAGGCTGTTGGTGAGGTAATGGCTCACCAAACCTATGATCAGTAGGGGAGATGAGAGTCTTGGCCCCGAGAAGGACACTGAGATACTTGTCCTAGTCCTAAGGGATGCAGCAGGCACGAAACCTTTACAATGCACGAAAGTGTGATAAGGGGATCCCAAGTGCTCTGTCAATGACAGGGCTTTTTCCAAGTGTAAAAAGCTTGGAGAATAAGTGGTGGGCAAGACCGGTGCCAGCCGCCGCGGTAACACCGGCGCCACAAGTGGCAATCGCGATTATTGGGTCTAAAGCGTCCGTAGCCGGTTTAATAAATTTCTTGTGAAATTGTTAGGCTTAACCTAACAGCGAGCAAGAAAGACTGTTAAACTTGGGACCGGGAGGAGATAGAGGTATTCTAGGGGGAGCGGTAAAATGCTATAATCCCTAGAGGACCACCGATGGCGAAGGCATCTATCTAGAACGGGTCCGACGGTGAGGGACGAAAGCTGGGGGAGCAAAACGGATTAGATACCCGAGTAGTCCCAGCTGTAAACTCTGCGAGCAGGGTGGTGCATATTCTTCGGGAATGTGCAGAGCCCAAGCGAAGGCGTTAAGCTCGCCACCCGGGAAGTATAGTCGCAAGGCCGAAACTTAAAGGAATTGGCGGGGGCTCGCTACAAGGGGTGCGGCGTGCGGTTTAATCTAACTATACACAGAGAATCTCACCAGGAGCGACGGCAGGATGAAGGTCAGATTGAAGGTTTTACCTGACAAGCCGAGAGGTGGTGCATGGCCGTCGTCAGTTCGTGTCGTGAGATGTTGCGTTAAGTCGTACAACGAACGAGACCCGTGCTCACATTTGCTAATGCCTTCTCCGGAAGGAGCAAGCACAATGTGAGGACTGCCTTGGAAACAGGGAGGAAGGTGCGGGCAACGATAGGTCTGTATGCCCCGAATCTCCTGGGCTACACGCGCGCAACAATGGCGGAGACAATGGGATGCAACTCCGAGAGGAGAAGCAAAACCTCTAAACTCCGTCTTAGTCTAGATTGAGGTTTGTAACTCAACCTCATGACAATGGAATCCCTAGTAATCGGATGTCATCAGCGTCCGGTGAACACGTCCACGAGCCTTGTACACACTGCCCGTCATCCCAACCGAGTCGGGCTTTGGTGAGGTTCATCTTTCTTGGATGAATCGAACCTGGGTCTGGTGAGGCGGGGCAAGTCGTCACAAGGTATCCGTAGGGGAACCTGCGGATGGATCACCTCCTAATTTAGTTATTAATGATTATGCTTGCTATAGAGGGCTTTTATTTTTGCGTATCATATAATTGATGGGCTCGTAGCTCAGTCTGGATTAGAGCACCACCCTTGCAAGGTGGGGGTCCCGGGTTCGAATCCCGGCGAGTCCATCGTTGAAGTGCGGCTCAATATTAACTTATTTGGGCTAAGGGCTTATTAGTATGTCTTAATTCATACTCATAAGTCGTGCATAGGCAAAACGTACTTATGGACGACGCCACTAAGTGGATGGCTTGGCTCGAGAGCCGAGGAAGGCCGTGGCAAGCTGCGATATGTCTGGGGTAGGTGCATGCAACCATTGATCCCAGAATTGCTGAATGGGACTTCCTTTCCAATAGGAAAGCCAGTAATGGCGGGGAACGCGGGGAATTGAAGCGTCTTAGTACCCGCAGGAAAAGAAATCAATAGAGATGCGGTTAAATTTATCAGCGAGAGAAAACCGCATAGGGCAAACCGAATCCCTTACTGAAAGGTAAGGGAGATGTGGGGTTTGGACATACTATACAATTCTCTCCAATTAATCCGAATTATTCTGGAAAGATAAGCCATAGAGGGTGATAGCCCCGTAGGAGTAAGTTGGAAGGATTAGGTATGTTCCAGAGTAGGATGCATTGGATATTGCGTCTGAATGTGGGGGACATCAACCTCCAACCCTAAATACTTCTCGAGACCGATAGCGAACTAGTACCGTGAGGGAAAGCTGAAAAGAACCTGTGACAGGGAGTTAAAAGACCTGAAACTTAGTGGTTATAGCATGGTGCTGCTTTTCGGAGTTGCACCGTACGTTTAGAATAACGGACCGGGGAGTTGGTCTGAGTGGCGAGGATAATTCTTATAAGGAAGTATCCTAAGCGAAAGCGATTGCCCGCAGGTAACGAGGGGCGAGGTGTTAATGCGCCTTTAGTCACTTGGACCAGACCAGAAACCGGGTGATCTAGCCTTGAGCAAGGTGAAGCAGGAGTAAAATCTTGTGGAGGCCTGAAGGGGTTCTGTGGACACGCGTTCCTCTGACTTGAGGCTAGGGGTGAAAAGCCAATCGAACCCGGTGATAGCTGGTTCCTGTCGAAGTGGGCCGTAGTCCAGCCTCTGCAGAGATTGTAATGGTGGTAGAGCTACGGATTTGAGATTTTTGGGGAGAAATCCCTGGGTCTCTTGTTCAACTCCAAAAACCATTACATCATAGAAGCAGGGAGACGGCGGCAGCCGGTAAGCGACTGTCGCGAGAGGGGAACAACCCAGACTGGAGTTAAGGTCCCTAAATGCCATTTGAGTGTTAAAGGGTGAAGGGTGTATAACACCTAAGACAGATGGGAGGTAAGCTTAGAAGCAGCTATCCTTTAAAGAAAGCGTAATAGCTCACCATTCTAGGTGTTATGCCCCGAAAATGGACGGGGCTAAATTGGCTACCGATACTCCAGGCACCTTATAGGGTTGCGGTAGACAGGTGTCCTGCTAGAGTAGAAGCTAATACGTGAGTGTTAGTGGATCTAGTAGGAATAAGAATCCCGGTGGTAGTAGGATCAGTCCATAGTGCAAATCTATGGTACCTTAAGGGTAAGGGTTTCTTGGCAATGTAGGTCAGCCAAGAGTAAGTCGATCCTAACCTAGCTAGTAATTTATCGAGGGGAAAGGGAAAATGGTTAAAATTCCATTACCATCCAGATACTCGGTGACGAAAGGTTTGTTCCTGACACTTGGGGATAGGTTAACACTTCTTGTCTGGAGTGCTAATCGAGATAAGGCAAGGGAGAATTATAATAATGAGAACTTGCTTAAACTCGAGAATGGTCTGCCTTATGGTGGATTTAGCCGATTCCTCGAGTCCGTGAAAAGGGAACAAATCGGATTCTGGATGATCGTACCCAGAACCGGCACAGGTACCCAGGGTGAGAAGCCTAAGGTATGTGGGAGTAATCCTGCTAAGGGAATTCGGCAAATTAGTTCTGTGCCTTTGGCATAAGGAATCCCTGCGATTGTGCTCTTTAGAGTGCGATTACAGGGCGCAGTGACTAGGGGGGCCCGACTGTTTAACAAAAACGTAACTGGCTGCTAGCCTGTGAAGGTGTGTATAGCCAGTGACGTCTGCCCAGTGCTGGTACTTGAAACTCCTTTTCAAGGGAGATAAGAGCCAGTAAACGGCGGGAATAACTATGATTCTCTTAAGGTAGCGAAATGCCTTGCCGTTTTAATGACGGCCTGCATGAAAGGCGTAACGAGGTCCCCACTGTCCCTAGTAGGAGTCCCCTGAACACACTATACTGGTGCAAAGGCCAGTGACCTCCGGTGGGAAGCATAGACCCCGTAGAACTTTACTACAGTCATTTGTTGTGATGTTAGTTTTGTTGTGCAGCGTAGGTGGGAGTTGTTAAAGCTCAGACGCCAGTTTGAGTGTAGACGTCTATGAGACACCACTCTTCAAAGCTGACATTGCTAACCTTCGAAAGAAGGGACAGCGGATGATGGGTAGTTTGGCTGGGGCGGCACCCTGCTGAAAAGATATCGGCAGGGCCCAAAGGTTAGCTCAATCGGTTCAGAAATCCGATGTGGAGTGCAAGAGCAAAAGCTAGCCTGACTGTATTCCGAATAATAAGGAATGCAGCAACGAAAGTTTGGTCTAGCGAACCCTTGTGTCCTCATTGATGGGGGCCAAGGCAGACAGAAAAGCTATCTCGGGGATAACTGAGTGGTAGCGCCTAAGAGCTCAAATCGACGGCGCTGTTTGCTACGACGATGTCGGCTCAACTCAACCTGGGCGTGCAGAAGCGCCCAAGGGTGGGGGTGTTCACCCATTAAAGAGTTTCGTGAGCTGGGTTCAGAACGTTGTGAGACAGTTTGTTCGATATCTAGCGGAGGTGTTCAGTGTCTGAGAGGAAGGACCTTCTAGTACGAGAGGAACGAAGGTTCGCGGCCTCTGGTGTACTGGTTATCTGATAAGGTAGGCCAGGTAGCTACGCCGTAAGCGATAAGAGCTGAAAGCATCTAAGCTCGAAGCGTACCTCAAAAAGAGACACTACAAGCTCTCGTAGAAGACGAGTTTGATAGGAACGGCGTGTAAGTACTGAGGCAACGAGGTATTAAGCGCACGTTTACTAATCGCTTGGAAACTAAGTACGTTTTGCCTATGCTTTTTTTATTTTCTACAGTAAATTTTTTAAATAGTTGATTTTTTTTATTAGTTAGAAGTAGGTAAACGCTCGACAATCCTTAGAAGGAGGAAAGTCCATACACAAAATCGGTCGCTTATTCCATAAGTCGGAGAAATCCGAGGCTACCGCAAAGAAAAGACACGTCCTTATGCCTATGAGAATGAGGTCCTTGACGTTTCCGGTGACGGAAATTAGTTAACAGGCCGAATGAGGTATAAGGGAACGCTGAAACTGTGGTGCACGACTTTGTGCAAGTTCATTTAGAACGCATAGTCGAATGTCGAGATAGTTCATTCCTTGTAAAAGGAGAACTTAACAGAATATGGCTTATGTTTGCCTACTTCTATTTTTTTTAAATTTTATTCTTAATTGTTTTGAATTATCTCTATTTTGTTTATTATGCCAGAACATATCTATTTGAGGAGATTCTTCTGTAGGAAATGCAATGCTTTTAGTATCTCTTAAAC
>RFGJ01000600.1 GCA_003696665.1 Gammaproteobacteria bacterium
CGAAATAAATTATGATATCACGCCAGTCCGGCGTCTTATTGACATTCCGGACGGTACAAAATTGTTACGAGAAATGAAAATGTGCGCCGCTCGGCAGGCGAAAGCGGCCAACGTGCCCGAAGAAGTCTTGTATAATAATCGCTTGTTGACCGGGCTGATTCAATGGAAAGCAGGTGTACGTCACAATCCGCCTAGGCAGTGGCTTGGCTGGCGAAGCCAGCTGTTAGGCCCACACTTTGAAGCGTTAGGCATTCCGCTAAAACCTGAAATCAAACAAGGGTAACCATATGTTGGCTTATATCTACAGGAGCCCCAAAAAAGACGAAATGTACCTTTATGTGGCTCAGAAAGATGATTTTTCCAATGTGCCGCAGGCGCTCATGGCGCGGTTCGGCACACCTCAATGGGTCATGGCACTAGATTTGGCCACGCGAGAAAAACTTGCACGAGAAGATATTGATGAAGTGCGTGCCAATCTTGAATCACAAGGCTATCACTTGCAATTGCCTCCGCCTCCAGAAAAATTAGTGCCATGAGTGACAGGCACGAGCAACGCCTTGGCAGATGGTGGGAGGCGAAGAGCCTCGATGAAATGAGCGAGGAGGAATGGGAGCAGCTGTGTGACGGTTGCGGAAAATGTTGTTTGTATCAACTTGAAGATGGCGAACAGCCTGGCCGATATTTCCAAACGAATGTTGCCTGTCGGCTCCTCGATCAGCGAACTTGCCGCTGTCGAAGCTACAACACACGTCATCGTTTTGTCTCCGACTGTATCAAGATCACACCGAGAAATATAGGGCAGCTCGATTGGTTGCCAGATTCCTGTGCGTATAGAAGGCTTTGGCGTGGGCTTCCTTTACCAGACTGGCATCCACTGGTCACTGGCAATCCGAGCTCGACCCGTGAGTCTGGTCATTCCGTGGCCGGTCGGGTCATTTCAGAAGATGTGGCTGGTCCCATTGAGCAACATATCATCATCTGGGATGAGTTTTAGCAATTTTTCTTTAAATTCAGTGAAAACTGGCCGATAACTCAAATTGTTCTAGAATTTTGTATATGGCATAAATTTTGAGGGTAGCCATTTGCGCCGCACACTGATTCTATTTTTCATTTTGTTTTCTTGCCTAGGGGTTGCTGCCACGCCGGATGTGCGTGTGATGATCGATGTCTCGGGCAGCATGAAGAAAAATGACCCGCATACCCTACGTCGTCCAGCTGTGCGATTATTGGCTGGCATTTTGCCTCGGGACAGCGAGATAGGAATTGGTATTTTTGGTGAACAGGCACAATGGATACGAAAACCGACACAAGCAGGCACCAAGTTGGCCGAGCAACTGAAAAAACTGGAGTCGTCTATTCATTCGCGTGATAAGACGACAGACATCGAAGCCGCACTTTCTCTGGCACTCAAAAGTTTCACAAAACCAGATGCGGAGCATCCACGTATCCTTATCTTACTGACGGATGGCATGGTGGACACTTCCGGCGATGACGCCGCAGATGCTTTGTCGCGAACACGTATTTTAGAAAATTGGCTCGAGGAAGCTCGTCAAGCCAATGTACGCATTTTTACAATTGCTCTCTCTGGTGAGGCTGATGGTGAATTGCTAGAGCGGTTGGCCACCTCGACGAATGCCTGGTTCGAGCAGGTCGACTCGGCAGATGCACTGCAACAGGCATTCATGCGTATTTTTGAACAGTTCTCAACGCAGCCCAGCATTCCCATACGAGAAAATACGTTCAAGGTAGATAACAGTGTTGAAGAATTCACGCTGTTGGCCTTCAAAGAAAACGGTTATTCGCTGGCGCTACAATCGCCTGATGGCAAAAAATTCGAAATGGAGACGGCGCCGGATAACGTGGTGTGGTTTGGTGATCAAAATTTCGATTTGATTACGGTTCGAACACCACAACCCGGCGAATGGAAAATTATCGGGCCGCTTGATCCGAACAATCGCGTGTTTGTTGTCAGCGACCTCACATTGTCGGTCAACGACGGTCAGCTTCCCACCAATTTGATGGCAGGCGACAAATTAACCTTGACCGCCGCGCTCAAGGAGAAAGACCGCATCATAAAGCTCGAAAATTTTCTGAAACTGGTTCGGCTTGAAGGGACGCTGCAAATTAATCAGTCAACACCCACGGACATCATTTTCGGTGATGATGGCCGGGACGGCGATGCTGTGGCGGCGGATGGCGTGTTTTCTTATCCGGTGCCCGTACCGAATGATGATGCGGATATTCATATCATTGTGACGGCGTTGAGCCCAACATTCGAACGAGAGTTTCGTAGAACCCTGCGTGTTTATGCGCACTTTTTTAAACTTGAATTCGTGCCCCCAGAAAATGAAAAGTCATCGCCTATGCTGGTTGTCAGTCCACGCGAGGGCGTCACTCAAATCGATAGTCTGGCGCTTCAAGCCAAGCTGACCAATTCGGAAGGCAATGAGCAGCCCGTCACGCTCACCTTTGACGAAAAGAAAAAGTATTGGTTTGGTGATCTGAAAGATTTTCCGCCTGGAGAATATGAGGTTGAAGTGGTGGGCAGCGGAAAGACGCATTTCAACCGTACCTTCCAAGACATCCGTGAACATCTTACCGTGACCTTAATTGCGCCTGAGCCAACAAAAGCACAGGGAAATGAGGAAGCGGTGTCTAAGGCGACTGTGGCGGAAGCACAGGATAATGCGGATCAGCCAGATGAGAATAAACCGGTCGAAGCCACTGATGAAGCAACAGAAGCAAAGGACAAGCCGAGCACAGAAAAAACACAAGAAGAGAGCAGTATTTGGTGGTGGGTGATTGCTGGCATCCTGTTTAATGTACTGCTGGGTGGTGCCGGATGGTGGCTATGGCAACGGTGGCAAAAGAAACGGACGGCAGAATTGGCGGAGATGAAAGACAAAGTGTCGAATCCTGACACGAATGAGACGCAGGAGAATTGATCGTGTCGATACTCATTCTTATCGAATTTGTGCTCCCATTTGCCATATTTTCGGCATTGGCGATTTGGTTCTATTTGCGCGACAAAAATAAGCAAAAGCAATTATTGGCCAAAATTCTTGATGTTTCGAGCAAGCAAGAAGAAAAGTTTAAAGCGCAATTGCAAGCCTATTTAGCCGATCAGATTGGTCTGTCGGAAGATGCGTTGGATGATAAGTTGAGCGAACTGCTTAAAGCGCGGCGAAAGGTCTATCAAGCACTGGTCGAGGCGCTGGTCAGTCAAGATGAGGCGATGGCCGAGACGCTTGAGCAATCGTTCACCGAGTTACATTCCCTCTATTGGCAGTTGACGCCTGCACAGGAAACCTCGACAGAGGCGCCAGCAGATGAGGCTGGCGAAGAAGCCGAAGCGGCAGCAACCTCGCTGGAAAAGACGGTCGCAGAAAACAAAGTGCTCAAAAAAGAGAATAAGCGTCTCAAGGCAGAGGTACATGTTTCTATGTCTGCATTGAACAGTCTATTTGCAGAATTCGCGTCCATGTTCGGTGAAACCACAAAGTCCGATCACATGATGACAGTGGACGAGATATTTGAAGCCATGCAGCGCTTTACCAAAGGTGACTTCAAGCCTAAAAATATTGATCCCGACTTGGCGCCTGAACTGGCCGAGGGTGAACCGTCTTCGCAGGAGAATAGCCCTGAGGCTGATACTGAGGGCACAAGCGAACCCCTAGTCGAGCAAGACGAAAGCACCAACGTCCAAGAGGAGGATGGGCGCGCATCCAACAATGAAATAGAGAGCCAAGAAGCCGAGGATGAAGGGACGACGCCAAATGACGCCATCACTAGCGAGGCCATCAGAGATGAAGTCACTGAGCAGACCGGAGATTCCTCGAATATGGCAGATTCAGAAGACGAAGGGGAACCGACTTGGGAGGATGCCTTTAAGGAAATGTCAGCCGAGCAGAGCGATGGGGCGGCGGACGATGAGAACCAAGCTTCGTCAACCTCCGGTGACGATCAGTTTGAAAACGACGAGAACAAAAAAGAGTAAAAAAAATCTCGTTTTTTTGTTGACACACAGGGCTCGCATTCGTATTATTTCGCCCGCCGTCGGATGATGGCATTAAAGAATACGGAGCGGTAGTTCAGATGGTTAGAATACCGGCCTGTCACGCCGGGGGTCGCGGGTTCGAGCCCCGTCCGCTCCGCCACATTAAAAAATAAAAAACCGTCCAACGGGCGGTTTTTTATTTTTGTCCACCTCATCCTTCTCTCCACATATGTAGAATTTTTCCGTTGGAAGTGATGCCTCGGCGCACTAGTTATGCTTGCGCAGCTACCCGTTTTGCCTATACAGGCTCACAATTCGCTCAATTGATCTCGGACTGCGAGGTTAGGAAAAGGTACCGAGTGTCGAGACAGCGTCTTGATGTCCTTGAACTCGAGGGTTTTCGACGAGCGAGTACAGTTCATGCCGCTAATGCGACAGATAGATAGGAATCGGATTTATGGGGAAATAATATCAAACCATTTCTGAGGGCAAGGGGGCTGAAAGCCGGCTTCAGCCGGCTTTCAGGGTGAGTGCACGTCAGGGTTATGTGCCCGCGCAGAGTTCGTTGGCGTCAAATTCATCGACCGAGATGACTTCCTTGCGACCTTGCTCAGCGCGCTCAATCAGCTCAGCTGCGTCTGCATTGATCAGACCAGCGGCCAGTCCCAATTGAGCCAGCTTGATAGGATCTCTTTCCTTGGTGTCCAAGGCTTTTCTAAGCTTCGCAATGATGCCCTCTGCCGCTAAGAGATCGTTGAGCACAAGCTCCATTTGACCCACTTTATTGTGTTCAGTGGGTGACAGGTAAATGCCATCGGCGAGACGACTACGGGTTTCGGATGGCTGCAAGAGAATCGCAGCCAACTTGTGTCCGAGGCGGTCGCTGGGGCCTTTAAATGGTCGACCAAATGGGAAAAACAATGCTTTCAGCAGTTTCCCAAGCCATCCAATAGGGTAGTTGTCCAGCAAGGTGATCGCGGCCTGTTGGGCTTGGTAGAGGTTGTCTTCCAATGCGTATTGCACAACCGGAAGGTCTTCGGTGGGGCGACCATCGTCGTCAAATTTCTTCAGGACAGCCGACGACAGATATAGATGGCTCAGAATATCCCCAAGCCGCGCAGATACACGCTCTCTTCGCTTGAGTTCGCCACCAAGAACGCCAAGCGTGATGTCGGTGAGAATGGCCAACAAACTGCTGAATCGAGTCATTTGTTGGTAGTAACGCGTGGTTGCGTCTTTAAATGGCGCCTGTGCCAACCTCGCACCGGTCAGCCCAAGCCAAAGAGCGCGAACAAAATTTGAAATGGCAAAGCCAATATGACCGAACAAAGCCTTGTCAAAGTTATCAAGTCCACGGGTCGCATTCTCATCGTGGGCAGATTGAATTTCAGACAGGAGATAAGGATGACAGCGGACCGACCCCTGACCAAAAATGATAAGTGAGCGGGTCAGTATGTTTGCGCCTTCCACAGTAATTGAAATTGGCGCGCCCTGATACATGCGACCAAGATAGTTCTTGGGGCCAAGAATAATCCCCTTGCCGCCGTGCACATCCATGGCATCAATCACAGCACGGCGTGCGCGTTCGGTTGTGTGATACTTGACGATAGCGGATGCCACTGATGGCTTTTCTCCGCTATCAATGGCAGCCGTGGTAAAGGCGCCCACCGCCGCGTTGGTGTAAGCTGTGCCAGCAATTCGCGTCAGTGCCTCTTCAACCCCCTCCATCTTGCCAATCGGGACGTTGAATTGCTTACGTATGCGTGCATAAGCGCCAGTGGCAATGGCCGCCACTTTGCTGGCCGCAATGGCCCCAGAAGGGAGCGAAATTGCACGTCCAGCGGAAAGACAATCGACCAACATTCGCCATCCCTGTCCTGCCATTTTGGGCCCGCCAATGATGTAATCAAGCGGAACAAAAACATCGCGACCGCGTGTTGGCCCGTTCTGGAACGGGATGTTGAGCGGAAAATGACGTTTGCCAATTTCGACGCCTGGCGTGTTGACAGGTATCAACGCGCAGGTGATTCCATATTCTTTGGGACCACCAAGCAAGCCGTCCGGGTCATACATTTTGAAAGCCAAACCAAGCACTGTGGCGACTGGCGCAAGGGTGATATAGCGTTTGTCCCAGTTTAGCCGCAGGCCGATGACTTCCTCACCATTGAACTCACCCTTGCAGACAATGCCTGTATCTGGAATGGCTGCAGCATCCGAACCAGCTTCCGGAGCCGTGAGCGCGAAACATGGCACTTCTTCGCCTTTCGCCAATCTCGGCAAATAGTAATTTTTTTGTTCCTCAGTTCCATAGTGCAAGAGAAGCTCTGCGGGACCAAGTGAATTGGGCACTGAGACAGTGCTACCAAGCACCGAAGATACGGAATTGAGTTTTATGAGAACGCGAGAGTGCGCGTAGGCAGAAAATTCCAATCCTCCATATTTCTTGGGAATGATCATGCCGAAAAATCCTTTTTCCTTGATGAACTTCCAAGCTTCAGGCGGCAGATCTGCACGCTTGTGCGTGACCTCCCAATCAGACACCATGGCACATAGCTCTTCAACAGGTCCCGCAAGAAAGGCCTCTTCTTCCGGACTTAACCGTGCCTGAGGGAAATCGTGCATTTGTTTCCAGTCCGGCGCCCCTCGGAAGAGTTCGCCTTCCCACCAGACCGTGCCGGCATCAAGCGCTTCTTGCTCGGTATCGGAAATAGGAGGCATCAAAGATTTGAATACCTTGAAGATCGGCGCTGAAATGAGTGTTTGGCGAATTGCCGGGATGTTCAACGGGACAAAAACAAGCAAATACAATAACCAAGCGAGAATCGGCGACTCATCCAGCACACTGATACTGAGTAGCAACAAGAAGCCGACAAGGGTGAATGTACGTAACGATGCTCTGAAGTAAGCAAGAACGCCGATATAAGCAAGCGTTCCGATAAGCCAATATAAGGCGTCCATGAAATATACCTCTTCTTGCATGAAACAATGCTGTCTGGCAAGGATAGCAAATGGTCGGATGAGATCCCAGCCCTGTCATCCGACCAGTTGACCGGGATCAGTAAAAATCAACTATGGTCTGGTTGTATTGAAACATAACTAAACAATTTTTTGATAGAAAACTGATTCCATTAGCAATAGAGTGTAGTCGGTATCACGAGACAGGGGAGAAGGGCATGTCAGACAGAAAAAGAGTCGCTATTGCGGTGCTGCATGGTTTGTCGAGCGAAAAACAGTTCTATTCCGTAGAATTTAAGCACCGTGTGACGGAGACGTATCTTGGGCTTAACGAAAACTTCCAAGAGGAAGATTTGGTTTTTCAGGAGATTTATTGGGGCGACCTCGTCGGGGGACAAATACAAACCCTGTTTGAACGTATCAATTACCGTAATGATCTCACCTATCTTGAGCTTCGTCGCATACTGATTGATTATTTGGGCATCACACACGCGTATCGCTCAGGTCGCCGCAACGCGCTGTACTTGGCAATTCACGATCGTATCCGAAATGGCCTAAGAAAGTTGGCGACACATAAACGGGTGGATGCCCACAGTACTCCATTGGTGGTGATCGCGCACTCGTTGGGAGGAGTGTTTTTCTCTGATTATGCTTGGGATCTTTCGGAAGAAAAATCACTGTCTGGGATGACTGACGATGTGGTATCGCCGCTTGAACGGCTTGAAACTTTTGCAGGGTTTGTCACTTTCGGAAACCCAATGGCGATGCTCGCGGCCATGAATCCAGAACAGTTTGATCGGCCTGTGCGGGTCGGTGGCAGTGCCTTGGATGAGGTGACCAAAGCGAATAGCCGATGGTATAACTTCTATGACAAAGATGACATTATTGCGTGTCCGTTGAAGAAGCTGAATTCAGCCTATGAAGAAGCTGTGTCAGAAGACATTGAGGTGAATGTCGGTTCAGTTGCCACGAGCTGGAATCCTGCGTGCCATAACGGCTATTGGGAAGATAAGGATTTCTATAAGCCGGTGGCGGAATTCCTCTCGCAATTGCGAGCAGAGCATGTCTTTTGGTAAGCCTCGAGCGGCAGGGCCGCCTTGGGCGGCCGCCATGTGGTGTTAGAGTGAGTTCAAGAATGCCGTCATTGCCTGTTTCATCCACAGGTGGTCGTGCACACCAGCGCATTCACGGATAGAATGCATGGCCCACTGCGGACTGCCTACGTCCAGTGACGGGACGCCAAGGCTTGCCGCTGTCATCGGCCCAATGGTGCTGCCACACGATAAGTCTGTGCGGTTGACGAACTTCTGGTAGGGAATCTTATTGTCTTCGCATAGCGCAACGAACAAGGCCTCAGTCATCGCATCGGTTGTGTAGCGTTGGTTATGGTTGATTTTTATGACTGGACCTTGATTAATGATCGGCCGGTGCTCCGAATCATGTTTGTCCGGATAGTTTGGGTGCCAGGCATGCGCCATATCGGCGCTGAGCATTATGCTTTTTGCGATGGCTTGATGCGGGGCCTGTGCCGACGAGTCAAGGGTCGAAACGATCCGATTAAGCACATCTCGCAGGAAATTGCCATCCGCGCCTTTGTCACTGCCACTGCCAACTTCTTCATGATCAAATAGTGCGATCACTTGTGTGGCATCCGAAGAATCTGCGTCAATTAAGGCTTCGAGTGCTGCGTGGCACATCGCTAGGTTATCCAGCTGGCTGTTGGCCAGAAACTCATTGTTCGGCCCCCAGAGTGTGCCGGGCTGCGTATCATAGACCGCAAGCTCCCATGCCAGAATCGCTTCCGGGTCGATGTTTAACCGTTCTGCGACGAGACGCTTGACCGGTTCGCGATCACCATCGTTGGCTAACGATAGAATCATCGGCATTTCTGTCTGCGGGTTTAACTTGAGGCCATCCTCATTGACACTTCGATTCAAGTGGATGGCCAAGTTGGGGATACGGACGAGTGGCTCATCAAATTTTATGAGTGCTGACGATATGTGATCGGCATTGCGGTACGCTACGCGTCCGGCGAGGGACAGATCGCGATCGGTGAAAGTCGCTAAGATTGGGCCGCCATACACTTCAACGCCGAGCGTGCACCATTCCTGGTTGTGTTTTGTTGGACAGGGCTTGAGCCTTAATCCGGGTGAATCGGTGTGCGCGCCGATAATGCGAAAGCCGCTCATGGTTGGTGTGGCCGATCCTAAGCGGAAGGCGATGACCGATGAATCATCGCGTACTACATAATAGCCTGCACCTAGTTGGAGATCCCATGGTGCGTCTTCAGAGAGCTGCTGAAACCCTGCCTTAGCGAGATGCTGACAAGTCGTCGCCGCGGCATGCCAGGGGCTGGGTGATTGATCAATAAAGGCGAGCAGTTCCTTGGCGAAATCTTGTGCGTTCATAAATACAGTCTTATACCCGTGCGTTTGGTGGACATGCTAAAAAGCCCAAACGATAAACGCAAGCCAGATCGTGTAGAATTTATTTTTCTTGTGGCGCTTCTTGAGACACTAATGATGGATTTGCCAAAACTGGTTTTAAAGAAAAACGAAGAACGTCGCCTGAGGGCTGGCCATCTCTGGATATTCTCGAACGAAGTGGATAGTCAGAAAACGGATCTGAAAAGCATTGAACCGGGCGCCTTGGTGACGGTGATGGATTGGCGCGGTAAGGCGCTAGGGCTCGCTTTCTTTAGTCGTGGTTCATTGATTTGTGCACGACTCTTAACACGTGATTTGAACATACGCATCGATCGGTCTTGGTTTGCGAAGCGTATTGCGCGCGCCCTTTCCCTACGTGAACAACTTTTTGACAAACCGTATTACAGACTCGTCTATGCCGAATCGGATGGCTTACCTGGCTTGGTGATTGACCGATTTGGTGACGTTTGCGTCGTGCAGAGCAATACACAGGGGATGGATAAAGCGCTGAACATGATCGTTGGCGCTCTGGAAATGGTGATTTCACCGAGGACCATAGTGATTCGGAACGACAGTAAGGCGCGGGATTATGAACAGCTGCCTGACGTTGTGATGCAATTTGGTCAACCGGTCGAAGATAAGGTGCTCATTGAGGAAAACGGTGTGAAGTTTTTTGTCGATCCGCTCAAAGGACAAAAGACAGGGTGGTTTTTTGACCATCGGGAAAACCGAGAATGGGTGTCTCGCTACGCAAAGGGGCGGCGTGTGTTAGACCTATTTTCTTATACCGGTTCTTTCAGCGTTCAGGCAGCGGTCGGTGGCGCGGCAGAGGTGCTCGCGATAGATGCCTCGCGCGAGGCGCTCGACTATTTGCTCGAAAACGCTTCCCTCAATCGCGCGGCAGATCGTGTACAGATACAACATGGTGATGCGTTTAAGACATTGAAAGCATTGATAAGTGCCGGTGAGTCGTTTGATGTCATTGTGGTGGACCCACCGGCCTTCGTGCCACGAAAAAAAGATTTGAAGGTTGGGATGGAAGCGTACCAGCGACTCAATCAGTTAGCCGTACAATTGTTGAAGCCTGGCGGTTTGATATTATCTGCCAGTTGTTCGATGCACCTTTCAGGTGATTCTCTGCAAAATATCATTCGCAAAGCCTTACTTAGAACTGGTCGAACCGGCCAGATTATTCGTCAGGCGACACAAGCGCCAGATCATCCGATACATCCTGCAATTCCAGAAAGTCGGTACTTGAAAGGTTACGGTTTTCGTGTACTGAACAATGAGTGAGCGTGGCAGAATGTCCACAATCGAGATTGTGTGAAGGGTGGATTTATGGTATAAACCGCGCCGCAGTTGTGCGCTTTTGACGCATGATGCAAACAGAAATCTCACACCATTCGACACATACGCCGGGGTGCCCAAGTGGGTCGGCATATGGGGATGGTGGAGGCGTAACCCCAATAGGAGAAAACATTATGTCGAAAGTCACGATGCGTGAATTGTTACAGGCGGGTGTTCACTTCGGTCACCGGACCCGCTTCTGGAACCCGAAAATGAAGCCATACATTTTCGGTGCGCGAAACAATATCCATATCATCAATCTCGAGCATACGCTGCCAATGTTTCAGGAAGCGCTGAACTATCTTGGCTCTGTGGCAGCGCGAGGTGGTAAAATTTTGTTCGTCGGCACCAAAAGAGCTGCGAGCAAGATTGTGGCAGAAGAAGCTAAGCGCTGTGGTCAGTACTTCGTTGACCACCGTTGGCTCGGCGGCACTTTGACCAATTACAAGACGATTCGTCAGTCCATCAAACGCTTGAAAGACCTTGAAAAACAGTCAGAAGACGGGACTTTTGATCGTCTGACGAAAAAAGAAGCCCTGTTGAAGCGGCGCGAGATGGAAAAGCTCGAGCGTTCGCTCGGTGGGATTAAAGACATGAATGGTTTGCCGGATGTTCTCTTTGTGATTGACGTGAATCACGAAGACATTGCGGTCAAAGAAGCCAATAAGCTGGGCATCCCAGTCATCGGTATCGTTGATACGAATTCCTCTCCGGATGGCATCGACTACGTGGTTCCCGGTAACGATGACGCGATTCGCGCCATTCGGCTTTATATGAAACACGCCGCGGACACCATCCTCGAAGCGAAGACTGCAGCAGGTGGTGCCGAGGTTGAGGAAGAATTTGTGGAAGAAACCGAAACGGCTTCCGTTGAAAACGAAGAAACGGATAGCGAATAAGGCGTGTCGGAAAGGGGGCAAGGCCCCCTTTTTTGGATTCAATTTTCAAACATAGCAACTGAATGAACGTGGAGAGATGACATGGCGGTAACAGCGGCAATGGTGAAAGAACTGCGTGAGCGTACCGGCGCAGGTATGATGGAATGCAAAAAAGCCTTGGTTGAGGCGAATGGCGATATTGAACTGGCCATTGAAAACATGCGTAAATCAGGTCAGGCAAAAGCGGCAAAGAAAGCGGGAAGAATTGCTGCAGAGGGCATTATCTTAACGCGCCAAAATGGCTCGGTCGGTGTGATTGTTGAAATCAACTGCGAAACTGACTTTGTCGCGCGCGATGAAAACTTTCTCAATTTTGCCAATGAAGTCGCTGATCTCGCACTCAACAATGAGGTCGATTCACTTGAGCAGTTACTCAATGCGACAATGGCATCGGGTGAGACTGTGTCTGCAGCGCGTGAAGCTTTGGTCGCCAAGATCGGAGAAAATATTCAGGTACGGCGTGTTGAGAAATTAACAGGTGGTGCACTGGCCGATTATCTGCACGGCACACGTATTGGTGTCCTCGTTGCGTTTGAAGGTGAGGTGGATGCTGATTTGGCGAAGGATATTGCGATGCACATTGCCGCGAGCGCACCACAGGTCGTGTCTGCTGATGACGTTCCGGCCGAAATGTTAGAAAAGGAACGGGAAATTTTCACCGCGCAGGCAAAAGACTCCGGCAAGCCAGAAGAAATTATTGCGAAAATGGTAGAAGGTCGCCTGCGTAAATTTGTCAATGAAGTCAGCCTTGAAGGTCAGCCGTTTGTTAAGAATCCTGACGTGACGGTTGGTAAGCTATTGAAGGAAAAGGGTGTCAAGGTGATTGGCTTCAAGCGTTACGAAGTTGGCGAAGGTATCGAAAAGAAACAGGAAAACTTCGCTGAAGAGGTTATGGCGCAACTTAAGGGCTAATTTATGCACAACCATGCGACACCACTCTATCGACGGATTTTATTAAAGCTCAGTGGCGAAGCTTTGATGGGCAATGAGCCGTTTGGTATTGATCCGAAAGTACTGGATCGGCTTGCCAATGACATCCGGACGGTGGTTCGCATGGGCGTGCAGGTTGGTGTTGTCATCGGCGGGGGTAATCTGTTTCGAGGACAAAAACTTGCCGATGCAGGGATGGATCGTGTGGCCGGCGACCATATGGGAATGCTGGCCACTGTGATGAATTCGCTCGCCATGCAGGATGCGCTTGAACGTGCAGGGCAGCCAACGCGTGTGATGTCGGCCGTGTCACTGACAGGGGTCTGTGATGATTATGACCGACGTTATGCTGTCCGTCACTTAGAGCAGGGGTGTGTTGTGATTTTATGTGCAGGGACAGGGAATCCCTTTTTTACGACAGATACGGCGGCGACTTTGCGTGGAATCGAAATTGGTGCCGATGTTATCTTGAAGGCGACCAATGTCGATGGCGTCTATTCAAATGATCCCAAAAAATATCCTGAAGCCACGCGATACGAGCGTTTGAGCTATTCGGAAGCATTGGAGCGTGAACTTAAGGTCATGGATTTGACGGCGTTTTGTTTGGCGCGAGACCACGGCAAGGTCATCCGGGTCTTCGACATTCATCGATCTTCTGCGCTGGTTGAAGTTGTGACCAGTGAGGACATTGGAACAGTTATTCAGTAGAATGACAGGAATTCAGGCTTGGAGTGGAACTCATGATTGATGAGATTTTGAAAGACGCACGAGTCCGGATGGGCAAGTCATTGGACTCACTGAAGCACGATATGGCGAAAATTAGAACTGGGCGTGCCCACCCGAGCTTGCTCGAACATATCACCGTCTCCTACTATGGTGTGGAAACGCCACTGAATCAGGTCGCTAATGTGGCGGTTGAAGATGCACGCACTTTGACCATTACACCATGGGAAAAAAACATGGTGCAGCCAATTGAAAAAGCGATCATGAATAGTGATCTGGGGCTCAATCCCAGCAGTGCTGGCACCGTGATTCGTGTGCCGTTGCCACCACTCACGGAAGAGCGCCGGCGGGATTTGACCAGAATTGTCCGGCAAGAGGCAGAGCAAGGCAAAGTGGCTATCCGAAACATCCGGCGGGATGCCATCAGTCAGATTAAGGAACTTGTCAAGGAAAAGGAGATCTCGGAAGACGAAGCGCATCGTGCAGAAGAGCAGATTCAAAAAATCACGGATGAATTTATTAACAAGGTCGATGCGGTTTTGAAAGATAAAGAAGAAGAACTGATGGCGGTGTAGTGGCATCTCGCAAAGCGCTGTCAGGGTAGTTCAGCCCCTGATGGCGTTTTTTATTAATGGAGGCAGGTGTTGAGCAAACAAATTGGCCAGACAAACAAACTGCCCCGTCATGTTGCCGTCATCATGGATGGTAATGGGCGCTGGGCTCAGGCACGTGGCAAAAAGCGTATTTTTGGGCATCAAAAAGGGGTGGAGCGCGTGCGAGAGGCCGTTGAGAGCTGTCAGCGTCTTGGGATTGAAGCCTTAACGCTGTTCGCTTTCTCAAGTGAGAATTGGCGGCGTCCGCCAGAAGAAGTCAGTTTTCTTATGCAGCTATTTCTGAAAGCTTTGACCAAGGAACTCAACGCCCTTCACAAAAATAATGTCCGTATTCGGTTTATTGGGGACAGATCGCCTTTCTCTGACTCGCTCAAGCAGGTCATGCACGACGCTGAACACAAAACGAAAGGTAATACCGGTATTCAATTGACCGTGGCCGTGAACTACGGGGGACAGTGGGACATCGTCAATGCCGCCAAACAGCTCGCCCAAGAGGTTGCAAGCAAACATATCCAAGTGGATGAAATCGATAGGGAACATTTCGCGAGCAAGTTGTCGACCTATGGATTGCCAGCTGTTGATCTTTTGATACGCACGGGGGGAGAGCAGCGGATTAGCAACTTCCTTTTATGGGACAGCGCTTATGCTGAGTTATATTTCACATCGACGCTATGGCCCGACTTTGATGCAGAAGCATGGCGGCAGGCATTGGATGATTATGCTCGCCGTGAGCGACGCTTCGGCGGGCTATCGAGCACTATGAAATTTTCGTGAACAATGCTGAGACAACGCATAATAACAGCTTTGATTTTGATACCTTGGGTGGTGCTTTTGGTCACCATCACGCCCCTAAAATGGTTTGCTGGTATTGTTGGGGCAGTGATTGCCTATGCCGCATGGGAATGGGGAAGGCTGGCTGGGCTGACAACAATACCCCATCGAAGTTTGTATGTCGCGAGCACTGTTGCGCTTATGGTGGGACTGTACTTTGCCCAGCCACATATTGAGTTTTGGCCAGGGACTGCTGGCACGTATGCGCCTCTTGACCAATTGAGCAGCTTGCCTTTGTTTACCTTGATTGGCGCGGTGGTCTTTTGGCTTTGTGTCACAGCATTGTTAATAAAAAACCGTAAAAAAACGCTTTCTCCAGGGCGGCTGACGGCTATTTTCGTTGGTTGGCTCGTGCTTGTGCCAACTTGGGTGGCGTTGATCAGCATTCGGCGAACGTTTTACCTTGAAAATCCGTTGTATGGCAGTGCCTTGCTCACTTTTGCGCTTGCTCTGGTATGGGCTGCGGACATTGGCGCTTATTTTGCTGGAAAAAAATTTGGGCGACACAAGTTGGCGCCGGCCATCTCCCCCGGTAAAACAATCGAGGGCGTGATAGGGGGAGTGTTGCTGAGCCTTATTGTAGCGATGGCTTTGAGTGCGGGTGTGCTCCCGATGACCCTGACACCTTGGGAAGCACTGGCTTTGTCACTTGTGGTCGTGCCCGTTTCCATTGCAGGCGACTTGCTTGAAAGTATTTTCAAACGCAATCAGGGCCTCAAAGACAGTGGTAATATTTTGCCTGGTCATGGCGGCATTTTGGATAGGATTGACAGTTTGACCGCGGCACTTCCCGTATTTGCCACGATGTTTTATTTTCTGGAGCGCCTGTGAAGAGACAACGGCTTTTGGTGTTGGGGGCCACCGGGTCCATCGGCGACTCGACTTTGTCGGTTGTGTCGCGTCATTCCCAATTCGAGGTGTGGGGACTGACCGCCCATTCGAATTGGCGAAAGATGTTTGAATTGGTCAAAAGATGGCGGCCAAAGTTTGTGGCCATGTCGACCGAGTCAGGGGCGGAACAGTTACGAGCTGCCCTTCGGGAAGCCGACGTTCAATGTGAGATTCTTGCAGGCCCCGATGGGTTAATTGAACTTGCTGGACACCCTGATGTTGACATAGTCATGGCGGCTATCGTCGGTGCAGCAGGACTGATGCCAACCTTGACCGCCGCACGATGTGGTAAGCGCATTTTGCTGGCCAACAAGGAATCGTTAGTGATGGCTGGCGAAATTTTCATGCAAACGGCACGCGTGGCCGGAGCGACGATTTTACCGGTCGATTCTGAACACAATGCTTTGTTTCAAGCACTACCCAATCATTTACAGCAGCCGGGCGAGAAAATCGACTGGCGCAGTGTCGGCGTGGATAAACTGGTGTTGACTGCCTCAGGTGGGCCTTTTCTGAACGCCAGTCCAGAGATGCTTGAAGCAGCCACGCCAGAGCAAGCCGTCGCTCATCCCAATTGGTCTATGGGGGCTAAGATTTCTGTCGACTCAGCGACCTTAATGAATAAAGGTCTGGAAGTGATAGAAGCCTGTCATCTGTTCGATTTGCCGCCAAAGCATGTTGAAGTTGTGATCCATCCGCAAAGCATCGTCCATTCTATGGTTTACTATACCGATGGGTCGGTGCTGGCGCAGGCGGGCAACCCAGATATGCGCACCCCAATTGCGCATGCCTTGGCGTGGCCTGACAGAATTGATGCGGGTGTGGAACCTCTCGACCTAACAACTGTCTCAAAGCTTGAATTTTTTCCACCGGATACCGACCGTTTTCCTTGTCTGCGTCTTGCGTATGAATGTATCCGGGTCGGCCAGGACAGGCCAACGGTTTTGAATGCGGCCAATGAAGAAGCGGTTGCCGCTTTTTTGGCGCGTCGCATAGGGTTTCGTCAGATTGCGGAAGTTGTCGATGCCACCCTTAATCAAGTCCCGACGCGGTCGGTTGAGGAACTGACGGATATTTTAGCGATTGATCAAAAGGCCAGAGATACGGCGCGTCATTACATTGGAAAGCTGTAATGTTTGAGTGAAATAAGGGGAAATATGTTGCACTGGTTGTGGAATCTTGCGAGTTTCGTTGTCGTACTCGGTGTTCTGGTGACTTTTCACGAGCTCGGGCATTACTGGGTGGCGAGACGGCTCGGTGTGCGGGTGCAGAGATTTTCCGTCGGATTTGGACGGCCGTTGTTCAAACATGTGGCACGTGATGGCGTTGAATGGGTGATCGCTGCCATTCCATTGGGCGGTTATGTCAAAATGCTGGACGAACGTGAAGCGCCAGTGCCAGCCGAATGGCGAGATCAGGCCTTCAATCGTCAAACCCTGTGGAAACGAATGGCCATTGTCGCTGCGGGTCCAGTCGCAAATCTTGTGCTAGCGGTCGTGTTGTTCTGGGGGGCTTTTGTCCTCGGTATACCTGGCGTACGACCGGTGGTTGGAGAAGTGGTGCCGGGCTCTATCGCTGATAAGGCGGGGCTGCAGGTGGCAGATGAGGTGAAAACCGTCGGTGATCGACCCGTCAAATCCTGGACGCGTTTTTCCTTATTAATTGTCGAGCATGTTGGTGAAAGTGAAGAGTTGCCGGTCACGGTTGTTCGCCATGGTGAGACTGTGTCTCTTCAGTTGCCTTTGGCCGAAGGGGGACCTCTGGGAGAAAATCAGTCCCCACTGGAGTGGTTGGGCATAAAACCATGGCAGCCTCGTCCAGCGCCATTGGTTGGTCAAATTGAGAAAAATAGTGCCGCCGAACGAGCCGGGCTGAAACCGGGTGACAAGATCGTTGCGATTGATGGACAGGAGGTGCGCATCTGGGATGACATTGGCGAATATTTAGTCGGCAAGGCTGGGAAAAGCGTGACGATATCGATTATACGTGATGGCAAGGAAATGACGTTGGTTGCCGAGCCAGGCCATAACAAACGTTTCCCAGACAAGGGATATCTTGGGATAGCACCGAAGCTCGATCAACAGTGGCGTGAAGCAGTGGCAAAGCTCCGAACCGTGGAGCGTTTTGATATTGGAGAAGCCATTCCACGAGCGATTGATCGGACATGGGAAATTTTGGCGTTATCGTGGAAAGGATTGGTCAAACTATTGACCGGGCATTTGCCGATTTCCAACTTATCAGGACCAGTTGGCATTGCGCAAGGTGCGGGGCAGTCTGCCGCTGTTGGACCTGCCTACTTTTTGAATTTTATGGCATTAATCAGTGTCAGTTTGGCATTCATTAATTTGCTCCCTATACCATTGCTGGACGGCGGTCATCTTCTGTTTTATTTTGTCGAGCTGGTCCGTCGGCGACCGGTCAGTGAAACTGCCCAGATGATGGCAATGAAATTGGGACTTCTTTTTATGTTCGCTATGTTTGTGTTGGCATTATTCAATGATTTAAACCGTTTGGGATAACTATGACAGTCAAAAATAACTCAATGACAAACCACCGATTTGGCGCCAAGGCTTGGGGGCGCATTCTTGGGATACTTATAGCGCTGAATGTTTTTTCGCAAGCGAACGCGATAGCGCCTTTTGTCATTAAGGACATCAAGGTGCAAGGCCTACAACGAATTGAATTAAGTACCTTTTTTACGTATTTGCCAATTAAAGTTGGCGAGGTGCTCGACGATGTGCGTGCGCCAATGGTCGTGCGGGGGCTTTTTAAAAGTGGTGCGTTTGAAGAAATTGAGTTAGCCCGGGATGGTGACACGCTCGTCATCGTTGTTCGAGAACGGCCTGTGATCGCAAGCCTCACGTTTGAAGGGAACAAGGCGATCAAAACTGAAGATCTCAAAGAAGGTTTGAAGAATCAGGGGCTGGCTAAGGGGGAAGTGCTGAACCCAGCAATGCTTGAAGACGTTAAGCGCGAACTTGAAAAGCAGTATTTTGCCTTTGGTAAGTACGGTGTTCGTGTTCGTTATCAAGTGACTTATTTGCCGCGTAACCGGGCTAATGTGAAGTTTATTGTGCATGAAGGTGAAGCTGCGACGATTGCGGACATTAATATTGTCGGCAATCAAGCGTTTTCAGATGAGGCGCTTCTCAAACAATTTGAACTCAGCACGGGTGGGTGGTTTTCGTTTTTGACCAACGACAACCAATATGCCAAGGAGAAACTCTCCGGCGATCTTGAAAAACTCCGTTCATTTTATCGGGATCGAGGCTATTTGAAGTTCAACATTACGTCCACGCAGGTTGCCATAACGCCTCGTAAGGATAAAGTATTTATCACCATCAATGTGGAGGAGGGCGACAAGTATACGGTCAGTGATGTTAAATTCAGTGGCAAGCCGATTCTAGATGAAAAGTTATTGAAAGTGCTCTTCCCGGTAAAGAAAGGTGAAGTGTATTCGGGGGGCCTTGTGACATTCGGTCAGGAGAATATTGCCAAAGCGCTCGGACGGAGTGGTTATGCCTTTGCGAATGTGTCAACCATTCCAACCATTGATGAGGAAAAGAAAACCGTTGCGCTCAATGTTTTTATTGATCCCGGGAAGCGCGTCTATGTGCGGAGGATTTCCTTTGCCGGTAACGAAAAGACCAACGATCATGTGTTGCGGCGGGAAATGCGCCTAATGGAGTCTGGACCGTTGTCCACTGATTTGGTGGACCGTTCGAAATTGCGCTTGGAACGTCTCCCGTTTTTTGAAGAAGTGAACGTCGAAACCAAACCAGTTGCCGGTTCTGACGATTTGGTTGACATACAATTTACGGTGAAGGAGCGCTCATCGGGAACCATTGGCGGAGGTGTTGGATACTCGGACGTGCAAGGAGCGATTATCAATGCCAATATCCGCCAAGACAATTTTTTGGGGAGCGGACGTTCAGTTGCGTTTGACATTAATTCCTCTGCCGCGATCAAATCAGCCAATATCAGCTATACCGATCCGTATGTGACCATTGATGGCATTAGTGTTGGCGCGAATGTTTTTTATAGTCAGAGTGACTTTTCTAAGCTCAATCTTGCCGGTCAAAGTCTCGATCGCGTCGGTGTTGGTTTGAATTATGGCATTCCGCTTGATGAAGTGACACGCCTCAATTTCGGGATTGCAGCCCAGGACAGTACGCTCAAGACGGATGCGGACAAAGGCGTGTTGGTGTCTGAGCCGATTCGACAGTTCTTTGCCTCGGTGGATAAGGACCCTGCGATTGATCCAGATTTGGACTTCCAAGTTGCGACCGCCAGCGTGGCTTTGATCCGAAATACCTTTAACCGTGGAATTTTTCCTGATAAAGGTACATTACAGTCAGTTCGTCTCGACGTCGCCGTGCCCGGCGGAACGTTCGAGTACTTCAAGGTGGATTATCGGTACGAGCACTATTTCCCGATCACCGATGGTTGGACACTACTTGGGCGTTTGCAATTGTCATACGGTGACGCTTACGGTAGCCAGAGCAAAAAGCTACCGTATTTTGAAAACTTTTACGCAGGGGGTATTGCCACATTGCGTGGCTTCGATGCCAACACGGTTGGACCGAGGGAGTTTTTCCTACGCCGTCAAAATGTTGGCGACTTACCATCCGAGGATGGAGGTGATTTGGGAGGCTCGGTCTTCAGTGATTTAGAAGATGCGGTTGTAACGGTCAATCGACGCAGTGTTGGAGGCAACGCGCGCGTGCTCGGGGGCCTAGAGCTGATATTCCCAACCCCGTTTGCCGAGGGCAGTCGATCTGTGAGGACGTCGTTCTTCGTTGATGTGGGGCATGTCTGGGATACGAAGTTTAATCGCGACGACTATCGTTTCCTTGCACCAGAGCAGTTTGAACTTATCCCGGACTACAGTGATCCAACCCGTTATCGGGCATCATACGGCTTGAGTATTCAGTGGATCTCGCCAATGGGGCCACTTATTTTTAGTCTGGCGCGTCCATTGAAGAAAGAGCCAGGAGATAGAACCGAGTCCTTTGCCTTTAACATAGGGCGAACGTTCTGATAAATTGGCAATAAATTTCTTAACTTAATCGAGGGTATTTAAAAATGAAGATGATAAAAATATTGGCCGTATCAATGATTTTAATGACGTGCACCGCAGCAGCGCAGTCAATTAAGATTGGTGTGGTGAGCATTCGCGAGGTGGCCAACAAAATGCCACAGAGGCAGGCGTTGACGGAACAATTGAAAAAAGAGTTTGCCAGCCGAAATGATGAACTTCAGAAAATGGCTAACGAGATTAAGGAAAAACAAGCTGCGCTCGAAAGAGA
>RFGJ01000601.1 GCA_003696665.1 Gammaproteobacteria bacterium
CTCCGCGCATCTTTTAAATAGGAGAGCGCAAGCAAGCCATTCACCACCGCCGCGCTACGCAACGTCTCGGCTTGCTGCGGCACCACTGTGTGCCAATGTCGCCTGTCTGGCTGGCGCACATCAATGGCAATGATTCGCCCTCTGGGGGCACCCAGATTGGTCTGAATCAATAATGTGTCGCCAATATTATCAACAAAGTCATAAGACGCTTCCAACTCGGCGACAAGTGGCTGAATCTTCCCATCCTTGTGCCGCAGATCCTGATAGAACAGGCGATTGCGCGAATCGGTACCTTTCCAGACATGAATTATCAAAAAGCGACCATCTTCGGTCACCGTGGGCGAAAAACCCCACTCCGGCTGGTCAGGCCGTTGATACACCAGGCGATCTTCGCTTTGTTCAGTGCCCACCTTGTGAAAAAACAGCTTTTGGTGATAGTTCGCCGCCGACAACTCTTCGCCCGGCTTTGGCGCATCGTAACGGGCATAATAAAAGCCGCTGCCATCGGGTAGCCAGGCGGCGCCGGAAAATTTCGACCAGGCAATTCGATCTGGCAGATCTTTGCCATCTTCCACCCGGCGAATGTGCCACGTCTGCCAGTCAGAGCCCGCCTTCGACAGGGCGTAAGCCACATAGCGACCGTCCGGCGAAATCGACAAAGAATTGACTGCCACGGTGCCATCAGCCGCCAATTGGTTTGGATCCAGCAACACGCGACCCGGATCCGTCGGGCTGCGCATCACATACAGCACCGACTGATTCTGTAATCCATTATTGCGATATTGAAACCACAGCTTGCCATGCCGTGTTGGTGCACTGACGCGTGCGTAATTCCACAGTGCCTTGAGGCGTTTCTCGACCTTTTCTCGGCCCGGCAAACTGGCCAGATAACGCTCTGCATAATCGCGTTGCGCGGCAATCCATTTTTGTAAGTCGGGATCTTGTTCGTTTTCCATCCAACGATATGGATCCGGCACCTGAGTGCCGTGCAACACATCCACA
>RFGJ01000602.1 GCA_003696665.1 Gammaproteobacteria bacterium
AACCCAATCGCCAGGTTCGTATACCAAAACATAACATCTCAACAAAATAAAGTGAATATTCACGTTTTTTATAATTAAACCCTAATTCACCTTTTAAAAAATCAACAAAATGGAATATTAATCCTCCACAATCTTGATTTCGGGAATGGCGCGTTCACCACTTGCCGCCAAGCGCGCAGAGAGGTGCCTGGCCATCTCACGAAAAGGTTGGCTCAAATCACTTTCCGGATCTTCAATCAGCACGGAACGGCCTGAATCCGACAAGGCGCGAATTTTGCCATTCAACGGTAACCTCCCTACCACCGGCACATCGTGCTGTTTTGCCAAAAGGTCAGCGCCACCATCTCCAAAAATATGATCACGGTGACCGCACGATGGACACACATAGACCGCCATATTCTCACACACCCCCAGTACGGGTACATTGACCTTGGTAAACATCCGTATGGCCTTACGGGCATCGATCATCGCGAGATCTTGTGGCGTGGTCACCACTAAAGCCCCGGATACGGGAATCCGTTGCGCCATGGTCAATTGCACATCGCCAGTACCAGGCGGCAAATCAAGCACAAGATAATCCAGTTCGGGCCACAACGTATCATTCAATAGCTGTTGCAAAGCACCAGAAGCCATTGGGCCGCGCCAAATGACAGCATCGCCTTCGTCGACCAAATATCCGAGCGACA
Organism: Gammaproteobacteria bacterium; assembly: GCA_003696665.1. Taxonomy (NCBI): domain Bacteria; kingdom Pseudomonadati; phylum Pseudomonadota; class Gammaproteobacteria; species Gammaproteobacteria bacterium. The sequence goes on from RFGJ01000602.1 coordinate 687, forward strand.
TGGATGCCAAACCATGTGCCATCACTGGCTCAATGCGCTTGCCATCTGGACTGACCGGCTGTGCCTCTTTTCGGCCAAGCAACGTGGGGATGCTCGGCCCATAGATGTCTGCGTCAAGAATGCCGACTCGAGCACCATCGAGCTGGAGCGCAAAAGCCAGATTCACAGCAGTGGTTGACTTGCCAACCCCACCCTTGCCGCTGCCGACCGCGATCACATGCTTGATGTTCGGCAATAGGTTCGCATTTGGCAGTCTTTTCTTGACAATCTGATGGGTCAAATGAATGGTGGCCGAGTCGGGTAGCGCTCCCCCAACAGCCAGAATATGTTCACGTAATGACCGGGCAATGACGTCGTGCGCACCAACGGCTGGGTAAGGCAATTTGATGGCGATGTGATAACGATTGGACTCGGGGGTGACGGTCACATTCACCCCCATTTGCCGCCAAGTGACTTTGGCATAAGGATCTTGAAAATCCAAAATGGCCGAGGTGATTTGTTCTGTTATGCTCATGACATCTCCAAATAGCTTCGATAGATAGGTGAAAGCTGTCGCACTTCACGGTATAGTTCGCACATCGTCTATTGTTGCATTTGTTGGTCAAAATCACCATGCATAAACGTCGTCGAATTCTTGTCACCAGTGCCCTGCCTTATGCCAATGGCCCGATACATCTTGGTCATCTGCTTGAATACGTCCAGACCGACATTTGGGTTCGATTTCAGAAACTTAGGGGACATGAGTGTTACTATGTTTGTGCTGATGATACACATGGCACCCCAATTATGCTCAAGGCCCAGGAACTGGGCATTTCCCCTGAAGAACTGATCGCGCAATCGCATCAAGCGCACCTGCAAGATTTTGAAGATGCGCTTATCCATTTTGACAATTTTCATTCCACACATTCCAAAGAGTCGAGAGAATTAACCGAACTGATTTACCGGCGCCTTAAGGACAAGGGGTACATCAGCCGTCGA
>RFGJ01000603.1 GCA_003696665.1 Gammaproteobacteria bacterium
CGTTATGCGTCCATAAAAATAGGGTACCTACATGAACTATAGGGAAGAGCAAAGGCAACGCGCCGTATCGACGCGTGACTACCTGTTCAAGGATCCTGGCACGGGCATATTTTTTGGCAAAGAACGAGACTTCGTACTTAAAGACCCTTCTCTAAACCTGTGGGCTGGCATTAGAGACGATGCCAAATACCACTTTGTCGCGAACGGGATCGCTTGGTGGAAGGGCACGGAAGAAGATCCAACTGGACATTTGCTATCCTCACAGGTCGCGTGCGTTAATCACCTATACCCTCTCCGTCAGAGATGCGACGTGGCAACATCGGTTTTGAAGCAGATCGAGCCGAGTATTGTTGAGTCTCTTCCTATCGGAAATGGGTTTGTTGACTTTGAGTACATTGGTTCCCGTCAGTACTTGAAAGAACCTGCCTTCACGAGAGGCACAAACTGTACATCAGTGGATGCCGTTATGTGCGGCGCGACAGCTGAAAGGGAAGTCATCCTGTTCCTAATTGAATGGAAGTACACTGAATCCTACAGGCCCGATAACCTGTACATCCCTCGACGGGCAGAAGTCTATGACCCGTTGATTTCGAGCAAGGATAGCCCGTTCCTTACCGGCGTCAAACCGCAGGATCTATACTATGAACCGTTCTACCAAATGATGCGACAGACTCTTCTTGCCTGGCAGTTTGAGATACACGGTGAAATGGAATGTGCGAGGTGTTTTAACGTGCATGTGATTCCAAACAAGAACAAAGCACTCAAAGAGAGGATTACCTCGCCGGGTCTACAGGGATCGGACATCCACGAAGCGTGGCGAACACTGCTGAAAAGACCGGAGAAGTACATTGCGATTGACCCGGAAGAGATGCTTAGGCCTGCATACGAGTTGCCGGATACAAAGTCTTGGCTTAACTATTTGGAAGCGCGATATTGGTGATGGAATTGCATAACAACAGCATGCAGCGGACGGCGCTGCACGCCGCCGCTGATGCTGAGCGTTAG
>RFGJ01000604.1 GCA_003696665.1 Gammaproteobacteria bacterium
CCCACATCGGCGGCTCCACCCAGGAAGCCCAGTCGCTCATCGGGCGCGAGCTGGCCGAGCAGATCATCGCGTTTTTCAAGGGGCAGGGGTGAATGCCGCTAATCTGGGCGGTTACGACCTCACGCCGTCAGTACCTGTTTCCGACAAGTCGGAACAGGCGCCGATTTTATCGGGGTGCCACGGTGTGCGCTCAACCATTTTTTTAGGGACTCTTTCTTACATTTGAGAAAAAAACGGCGAAATGGAGATAAAAACCCAATTGTTTCTTGGTGATTGCAAGGAGGTGCTGAAGGAAATCCCGAGCAATTCGGTTGATCTGATCTTTACTTCGCCCCCTTACGCAGACCAACGAAAGAAAACATATGGGGGAATCCATCCCGATGAGTATGTCGAGTGGTTTTTGCCCATTTCTGCCGAGTTGTTGCGCGTGCTCAAGCCCACCGGCACGTTTGTCCTTAACATCAAGGAAAAGGTGGTCAATGGCGAACGCAGTACCTATGTGCTGGAGTTGATCCTTGAAATGCGCAAGCAGGGGTGGCTGTGGACCGAAGAGTTTATCTGGCACAAGAAGAATTGCTACCCCGGCAAATGGCCCAATCGTTTTCGGGATGCCTGGGAGCGACTCCTTCAGTTCAACAAGTCGCGTAAATTCAACATGTACCAGGAAGAAGTGATGGTGCCTGTGGGCGATTGGGCCAAGACGCGTTTGCGCAAGCTGAGCAAAACGGATTTGGAGCGCGATGAATCGAAGGTGGGAAGCGGCTTTGGCAAACGAATTGCCAATTGGATAGGGCGCGAGAAAGTATATCCCACCAATGTCTTGCATCTGGCGACTGAATGTAGCAACAAGAAACACAGTGCGGCTTTTCCCGAAGGGTTGCCTGAATGGTTTATTCGCCTTTTTACCAAGCCAGGCGACGTTGTGCTGGATCCTTTTATGGGATCTGGTACCACCAATAAGGTGGCACAACGCCTTCACAGGCATTCCATAGGAATCGAGATCCACAAGGAATATTTCGAGATGGTCAAGGCGGAACTTGAACCCGTCAAACTCGTACTTTTCGAACCGGAAGAATCATATGGGAAATCTGACACTCGATGAAATCAGTCAATGGGTAGCCCAACACATCGAGGAGTTCCATCAGAAAAAGATTGATCGCCTCGAGCGCTTGAAGCTCCATGTACTCTTGAAAAGAAAGAACCCGTACCTGTTTCGGATCAAAGACCTTGATACGCCCGAAGCCCTTGTGAGGGGGCTTGCCGAGGCTTGGGTGTCTTCTCAGGAGGAAACGCTGTTTGGAAATTGGCTCGAACAGCTTGCCATTTTTGTCAATGAAAGAGCTTTTGGAGGAAGAAAATCCGGGATCGAAGGTATTGATCTTGAGTTTGAACGTGACAATGTACTATACCTTGTCACGATAAAATCGGGGCCTGATTGGGGGAATTCCAGTCAGGTGAAAAAAATGGAAGAGCTTTTCAAAAGTGCAATCAAAAGGTTTCGTACGAGTGGTGCTTCAGTCGCCGTAGAATGCGTAAATGGCTGTTGCTACGGTCAAAGGAGTGCCGACAAGGGTACGTGGAAGAAGCTTTGTGGTCAGGATTTTTGGGAGTTCATTTCGGGATTGGAAAACTTGTATGTGGACCTGATCATTCCCCTTGGTCATAATGCCAGGGAGTGGAATGAGGGGTATCGCAGCCGGTATGAAGAGGTATTGAAAAAGTTGATTGATGAATTCAGCGCTAATTTCTGTGAAGACGATGGTACCATTGATTGGGAAAAGATTGTTCGGTTCAATTCCGGGAGCAAAAAATAGGGGTAGTCTCAGGGGGATTGTTTGGTCAATTCTGGTTGCCGCCCTCGTGGGCTGTACCAATGACGGCCCCGATGCTGGCGCGCAGGAGGCCGCGACGCCTGCCGCACAGGTCGAACAACAAACGCAGCCCGCC
>RFGJ01000605.1 GCA_003696665.1 Gammaproteobacteria bacterium
ATCGAGGCCAGAATTAGCAAAAGCCTGATTAGCGTACTCGACCGAATCAATGGCGAAGCGGTCTAGCTCAGCGACACCATACTTCTGCACTTGCGCATCGCGATAGACAAACCACACGCGCAAAACATCTTCCGCATGGGCAGAAACGCCTAATGATGCACAGATAAGCGCTGATAAGCATGTTTTGTGCAGTGCCCTCATGTTTTTACACTCCCATCGAGTACCGTGCTGCCGGTTGATTCTCTGGCCGCGCTTTAGCCTGTGCGCCGACCGCAGTTGCATCCCATTTGCTGACCAACTTTTCTGCTTTGTCAAACAAAGCGCTTAAATCTTCCGTCTCATAAAGCGTCCTGACAACTCCTTTTACGCCATCAAGAGGCATTTCGTGTAATGCACATAATGGCGCTGTGACGCGCATCACATTTTTCGCTGTGCTTCGTGAATCGCTATGTGCTTTTCCTGCTGCCATGCTTTAATTTCTCGGATGACACACACTGGACGCGTTTAGCAGAACGGAGAACAATCATGGCCCAAAAGTTTGATACCGACACTCGTTTTCACTGGATTGAACAAATGATCGAAAACAATCCCTACTTGGCTAGGCTTGCAAAAATCGGCGAACTGAATAGCGCGTTGTTACATTCTATCGCCGAGGGTGCTTTGCGTTTTGACGAGATTGCGTCGCGCGCCATGGAAAAACACGAAAATTCAGACGGTGAACAAAGCAAGCATGATTGATTGACCGCCGACGAATATGTTGGTGTGCAAAACATGTTGCCTACAATAGCGTGCTTACACAGTGGCACCTGAGCAATCGTGCGGTGGTGTCACCAACATATCGATGACAGGGGCGCGCCCAGCAACCTCCCGTGCTCTCAGCGCCCCGTAATCTGTGGCCAATAAGGTGGGCACGAGTGCCCATCGCGACCTGTGCACCAGGTTAATGCGCCAGAAAAAAGTTTTCACGAAAGTGGCCCTCGCTTGCGTATGTAAAGACAACAGACCAAATGAGCGAGGTGATCTATGCTGTTTGCAAACAAACTCAAAACCG
>RFGJ01000606.1 GCA_003696665.1 Gammaproteobacteria bacterium
GTCATCAGCCTTTTGCCCCCATTCAGGATGGTGACAGTGTCTTTTTCATGAATTACCGGGCGGATCGGGCCCGACAGTTGACACAAGCGCTCACGCTGCCAGAGTTTGAAGGCTTCGAACGTCCCTGTTTCCCCAAAGTCCATATGGTCACCCTGACCGAGTATGAAAAGGGACTGCCAGTCAATGTCGCCTTCTCGCCACTTCAACTGAAAAATGTACTTGGTGAAGTGCTCAGTCAACGAGGCTATCGGCAACTGCGAATTGCCGAAACCGAAAAATACGCGCACGTCACATTCTTCTTCAATGGCGGAGTGGAGGCGCCTTTCCCCGGCGAGGACAGAAAGCTGATACCCTCTCCCAAAGTGGCGACCTACGATCAACAGCCAGAAATGAATGCCCCAAAGCTGACACAAGCCTTGGTTGAAGCCATTGAAAGTGGTGCTTACGATTGCATTGTCTGCAATTATGCCAACCCTGACATGGTTGGCCACACTGGAAATTTTGAGGCCACCGTGAAGGCGATAGAGACCATTGACCAATGCCTTGCACAAGTGGTATCCGCTTTGGAACGTGTTGGTGGTCAAGCCATCATCACCGCCGACCACGGCAATGCAGAAAAAATGCGTGACCCGGAAACCGGTCAACCTCACACCGCCCACACCAGCGATCCTGTACCTTGTGTCTACATAGGTCCACACGCAGTTCGTATCACCGAAACCAAAGGGGTGCTGGCCGATGTGGCACCGACCCTTTTGCATCTGATGAACGAAGCCATTCCACAAGACATGACGGGAACGCTGCTGTTTGAAAAACAATCATAACCTTATGCACACAGCATGGTCCTGCGCACTTTTGTTTTGCGCGATGTTGGCAAGCTCGGCCACAGGGGCCGAGCCTCGCGACCAAGCTGCCGCAAAGCAACAGCTAGAAGAACTTAGGCGCGCCATCCGTGCCACGCGCAGGACCTTGCAAGCCAATCAGGCGCGCTATTCCAAGGCCGTGTTGGCACTACAAACAGCCGAAAAAAAAGTCGGGCAATCAGTTCGAGCCCTGCGTCAACTGACCGAGAAACTCACACAGACGGAAACAAAAATCAAAACACTAGAAAATCGTCAAGCCGAACTGGAACTCAAGAAAAAACAACAACAGAGCGCCTTGGCTGCCCAACTGCGGGCGGCTTATGCCATGGGCGAGCAGGAATACATAAAAATTCTGCTCAGCCTTGATGATCCCCATGCGCTGACGCAAAGCTTGACCTATTTTAAATACCTCACGAAAGCGCGAAAACAGCAAATCCAAGCCCTTCGGGACACACTCACTGAGCTGGCCCGGATCAAACAAACGATTGAACAAGAGCGCAACGCTCTCCGTTCACTTGTCGAGCAAAAAAGACGAGAACAAGCCAGGCTCGTCCAACACAAGTTGGAACAAGAAAAAGCCGTCGCCAACTGGAAAGCGAATGTTGAACGCGCGGAAACAAAACTTCAGCGACTGCTCGCCAACGAAAAAGAATTACAGGCACTGATCGAAAAGCTCCATCAGATGATTGAAGTTTTTATGCCTGGACAGTCGTTGGTCGGGCTCGATCGCCTGCGTGGTAAATTGCGCTGGCCAGTGCAAGGACGATTGGCCGCACGTTTTGGGCAAAAAAGACCATTCGGTGCACTTCGCTGGCAAGGGGTGTTGCTGGACACCAAAGAAGGTCAGGCTGTTCATGCCATCAGTGCTGGCCGCGTTGTCTTCGCCGATTGGTTGCGCGGCTACGGTCTACTCATCATCATTGACCATGGCAAAAATGACCTGAGTCTGTATGGACATAATCAGACCATTCTCAAGCAAGTCGGAGACTGGGTGGAGCCAGGCGAAGTCATTGCGCTCGCCGGTAAGACTGGCGGTCTAAGCACGCCGGCGTTATATTTTGAAATCCGCCGCAATAACACACCTGTCAACCCGGCCATCTGGTGTCGTTAAGGAGCGAAAGGTGCGCAGCTTTGTTTTGATCCTATCTCTTCTGTCCACCGTATGGGCTAATACGGACCAGACGTTGGATATCCCAGCACCGCCTCCATTACGCGCCATGCCGCAAGGCTCGCTACATCAGGTGCCGGATGATGTGTGGCAGACCTTTTTTGAGAGTTATCAGCTGATTTCGCAAAATGCTGTCAAGCCGCTTGAGAGTGAGGCCCTTTTAACAGGTGCTCTGGATGGTATGCTCAGCACCATCGACCGCCATTCGCGCTATCTCACTCCCAGCGAAATGCGATATTTTCAAACCGAAAAGCATGGCGAGTACCTGGGCCTTGGCCTGCGCACCGAGTGGGCCAATCAAAAGTTGTGCGTGCGTGCAGTGGTGCCCGGGGGACCTGCCGCAACTGCAGGCCTGATCCCCGGCATTTGTCTTGCGTCAATTAATGACGTACCAGCCACCATGGAAAACGCCCCCAAACTCAAGCAATTGTTGTATCGGGCACCACCTGGTCAACGTGTACGATTGACAATTGCGACTAAGCCGCAAAGGACGTTGACGCTCATCTCGTCGAGAGTGCATCTAGACAGCGTTGGGGCACAGATGGCCGCACCCGGCATTGGGCTCATCCAGATCTACCAGTTCGTTTCTACAACGGCGGAAGAAATTCGACAACATCTTGAGGCACTGCAACAAAAAAAGATACAAGGACTCATCATCGACTTAAGGGACAATCATGGCGGACTTTTTGACCAGGCAGTCGCCGCCGCAGATCTATTTCTCAATAGCGGTGTAATTTGCGCCCTTGTCCCACGCAACAAGCACGAAGCCACCACATATCGGGCTCAACCTGGCGCGCTTGTCGAGGGAGTGCCTGTCGTTTTGCTGGTCAACCACGATACTGCCTCATCTGCCGAAGTGTTTGCTGCCGCGCTACAAAAGCACCATCGCGCCCGAGTGCTCGGGACCAAGACATTCGGCAAGGGCAGTCTGCAGTCCGTCTTCCCGCTCCCGAATGGTGGTGGCATCAAACTCACCACCGCTCGAATTCTCGATCCTACAGGGCATCCACTTGATCAATATGGTGTGATTCCCGACCAGTCTCTCGCAACACCCGACGAGGCTTCTTGGATTCAAGCCGCTATCGACTGGCTGAATACTGAGCGTCAATAACATGCTTCGACCAAGCAAATTCTTGTGGATGATGTTATGGCTGGGTTGGTCGATATGCACCATGGGGGTGGCCAAATCCGGCAACATTTTTATTTTGATCGACGACATTGGTACTAACCGTGCCGCAGTCGACACCACGCTGTCTTTACCGCCTCAGATTGGCATTTCCATCTTGCCTCATACGCCATACGCTCATTATGCAGCAGACAAAGCCCGCCATCAGGGGCGCACGATTTTTCTGCACGCCCCAATGGAGGCCGTGCATCATAATCGACTGCTGGGGCCCGGTGCCCTCTGGCATAATATGAGGCCATGGCAGATTTGGACGATCTTGGATGCGAATCTCAAAACCGTTCCCGGCGCCATTGGCATCAATCACCATATGGGCAGTCGCCTCACCACCATGTATGACAGCCTGTTCTGGGTCATGGCATGGACAAAATGGCGCCGATTAATGTATTTGGACAGCCGCACCACCAAAGACAGCATTGTTCCGCAGGTGGCAAACCAGTGGATGGTGCCGTCGGCGCATCGCGATGTCTTTCTGGATACGACACTGGACGAACACGCCATTCACAAGGCGTTCGACCGTCTGTTGCAACTGGCCCAGCGCCAAAGCCTGACCATTGCCATTGGCCATCCTCATCCAGTGACGCTCAGTGTGCTACGTGAGCGTCTCAAAAGCCTTCCGCACCATATTCGATTGGTCAGTCGACCAGCTTCCAAAAACCTGCCAGTTAACCCGCAACAACATCACAGCCTTGTCGCGGCAGACATCGCAAAGCGTGAACTTGATGAAAAATAGGCGTTTGTAGTTCTCCTGGCTATACTAAACGAATCAGGGTTTCGCCCACGACGTTCAATATTGGCCAGAAATATATTTATGCAGGATTCATGGTGCACACAGGGACACAAACGGATTCCATTCGGCAATTCGCTTCGGCCGTTTGTCATGGTCATCTTATTTGTTGTCGCCTCAAGCTCTGTACAAGCGGCGCCGCCAGCGCCCGATGATCTCGTGAAAATTCGACTGGCCATGACCATCGGCCAACATTATGTTCGCTATGCCAAATCAGACCCCCCGCCAGAGCCAATCAAACTCTGCGTTGTCGGCCCAGATCGCTTCTCGACTTTTTTCCGCCAAAAAGCCATTCATTCACACGCAAGCTTCCGTTATTTCACCCGGCAGATTGATGAAGACATGAGTGACTGTCATGTTGTTTTTCTAACGCTTTCGAATCGCCACAATATCGAACAAGTGCTCAAGGCGCTCTATGGCAAACCCATTTTGACGGTCAGCGACCACCGTGAGTTTTTGCAGGCTGGCGGCATGCTCGCGTTCTCTGAAGAGGGAGGCAGGGTTGTCTTCAAGCTCAACCCCTTGGTAGCACAGTCATGCGGACTTCAATTTCGCGCGGAGGTGATGCGGCTCGCTAAACAAGTTATCCAGATCCCACCCCAGCAATTTTTTCCGGAGGGCGCCAAATGAACCGCTCGCTTGGCATCAAGACGCGCATACTCCGGCTGCTGGCCATCACCAGCATTTTGTCCCTTGTTTTTTCATTGACGGCCATGTTGGCATGGGAGACCTTATCATTCAGACCGCGCATGTTGGAACAGGCGCACCGCGAAGCACGCCTGATTGCCCGTGAACTCATCACGCCGTTACGTTTTGGCATCGGTTATGCCTCCGATGCAGAAGAAACGCTGCGCGCCACCAGCCGATTCAGCGATATTGTCTATGCGGAAGTACGCGATATTCACGGCGAAATATTTGCACACACGAGCCTAACGTCGGAGTCACATCCACCAGTCCCCCCAAACCTTGAACTGACACAGTTCGGCTACCACTTTGAAAATGGTTGGTTGGATTTGGTGTTTCCCGTTGAAGACAACGACGAGTGGCTCGGCACCCTGTATATCCGTTTTAAAACGCCAGGGGTTTCCGAACGCCTGTTCGACTACCTGCTCGTCCTTGTTGTGGTCGCCATCGCTCTTTTGCTGATGAGCTTTTTGGTCATCCGAGGGCTCAGGCGATACGTGCTGGCCCCCGTCACCGACATGGCCGCTCAGGCCACGCAAGTCGCTCAGCGCTTTGGTGCATTATCCAAGAAGCACGCCAATGAAGACGAGATCCAGTATCTTTATCGCACCTTCAGGCTGCTGATTCGCGAAGTTGATCGGGTGCAAAGTGTTCTCGAACAAACGAACGAGGAACTTCGACAACGGACGATGGCACTCGAAAAAGAGCTTGAAGAGCGCAAAAAAGCCGAGCAAAAACTTTCCTTTATGGCCAGCCATGATGTGCTCACAGGCCTACCTAATCGTGCCAATTTTGACGCACGACTTGAGCACTTGCTTGCCGATGCACAGGCTGAAAGCCATTTGCATACGATGATGTATCTTGATTTGGATCAATTCAAAGTAGTCAACGACACTTGTGGCCATATGGCGGGTGATCACCTGCTAAGACAAATTGCCGACTATCTCAAACAGCACGTACGCAAGGGCGATATTGTGGCGCGGCTAGGCGGCGATGAATTTGCCATTCTGCTGCCCTATTGCAGCACTGACGTTGCCGTACGCGTTGCGGAAAAACTGCGCGAAGGGCTTGAGGAATTTCGTTTCTCGTGGGAAGACAAAGTTTTCACCACCGGCGTGAGTATTGGCATTGTCCCTATTGGCGGCGAGCTGAATACGCGCGAAGCCGTGTTAAGTGCGGCTGATGCCGCTTGCTATGCGGCCAAAGACAGAGGGAGAAACTGTGTCGAAGTCTGGCATGGTGAGGCAGGTCGATCGCAAGGTCGCCAGACAGAAATGCAGTGGGTGACGGAGTTAAACGCTGCCTTAGAAGAACATCGCTTGGTGCTGATGTACCAACGCATTATGCCCATTGAACCTAGCGACGAAGGCTACCATTACGAAATTTTGCTTCGACTGCAAAATCGCCAAGGCGATCTGGTACCACCTGGCGCATTCATGCCGGCAGCCGAACGCTACAATTTGATGCCACGCATCGATCGCCATGTGGTGACCCTTGTCTTTTCATGGCTCAGTCAGCATCCACAACATTTGCATGAACTGAGCGTCTGTTCAATCAATCTTTCCGGGGCGACCATGTCCGATCTGGCGTTTGCGGATTTTCTTCTGGAGCAATTTCAAATCTACCAAGTGCCTTACCACAAGATCTGCTTTGAAATCACCGAAACCATGGCCGTGCAGACACTCTCCGAGACCTGTGAGTTTATCGAGCGATTCCGCGCCAAAGGTTGCCGATTCTCTCTCGACGACTTCGGTAGTGGATTTTCTTCCTATGCTTACCTGAAAAACCTGCCCGTCGATTATTTAAAAATTGATGGCGTCTTTGTCCGTGACATCGAACATGATCTACTCGATCGCGCCATGGTCAAATCAATCAATGAAATTGGCCATGTGATGGGCAAAAAGACCATTGCTGAATTTGTCGAAAACGCAGAAATACTCGATATTTTGGCAGAACTTGGCGTGGATTACGCACAAGGTTATTTCATCAGCCGCCCAGAACCACTTGAAAATATTCTGCTGCACGGCAAAATGCCAAGTGCAGACCAGAACTGACGGACAAACGACAGACCACCGGATGCCCCAGTCACAGCGCCGCTCGCACGCCATTCGCCGAATTAACCGATGGAGCATCGCCACCGATGCGCTGCTTGCCGCTATCAAGACCGTCGCTGGTATTTTTGGTCATTCACAAGCCCTGATCATGGATGGCTTGCATTCCTTAAGTGACTTGGCCACTGATTTTTTAGTTCACGGATTTCACAAAGTCTCTATGCAAGCACCGGATGATGACCATCCGTATGGACACGGGCGCTTTGAGACACTCGGCACGCTCATCTTCGCCATCATTTTGCTGGCGGTCTCAGGTGGTTTCATATGGGAGGCGCTCAGCACATCCAGCACCGCTGTGCCCACCCCCGAATGGTACACGTTAGGGGTCGCGGCGCTGGCACTATCGGCAAAAGAAGCCTTATTTCGTGTCACCTTAAGATGGGGCGAAAAACTCAATGCACCGCTGCTGATTGCCAATGCTTGGCATCACCGCTCCGACGTACTTTCCACAATCGCGGTCATTGTCGGTGTGGCAGGCGCCAAGCTGGGCTATCCCTCGGCTGATACCATTGCCGCCATTGTGGTGGGCCTGTTCATTGCCCATATGGCCGGAAAGCTCTTGTGGCAGTCACTTTCAGAATTGGTCGACACCACGCCATATCAAAAGCAGGACCATTTAATCAAGGTCATCTGTTCCGTGCCAGGCGTACGGAATGTGCATGCGCTTCGGAGCCGGAAGATGGGCCCCCACGCCTTGGTCGACGTGCACATCGAAGTGCCTGCCACCATTTCCGTTTCGGATGGCCATCGCATTGCCGACGAAGTCATCCATCGCCTCAAGCAAAAGTTTTCCGACATCGCCGATGTCACCGTTCACGTCGACGCAGAACCAGATGATAAACAACGACCGTCATCAGGACTGCCAAACCGTGATGTGGTCGCACAAACACTCACCGCAATCTGGCATGACCTACCCGGTTTTGAAAAAATTATGGGGGTCCAAATTCATTATCTTGGTGGTCAAGTGCACTGCGATGTCATCTTCCCGCTGTCATGTGTCACAGACGACCGAGCAGGATGTCAATCACTCCTTGGTCAATACCAAACACAGGCCAAGCAAATCTCTTGGCTGGGCGACATCAATTTTTTATTTGCCAGTGATGCCGTGCAACTCCATGACGCACTGCGCCTTAACAACACGGAAAAAAGAAAGACACCCAACTAAAGCATCCAACGGCGCCATACTTCCAGCAAAGCTTGTCTAGCGCGCTGTACTCCGGACCCAGTGGGCAGATAACGCTTCCAGCCCACCGGCGCTTGGCTTGTGTCTGCCACTGGCACAATGATTGGTCGAATGTTTTGCTTGCCAAGCAATGTGGCCAAGCGCCGACTTTCCATCGCCGAACAAAACACAATCATCCGTTTGCCAGGATGTTGGCGTGCCAGCTGTTCAATTTGCCTTGCTTGAGCGGCCAAAGCTTCCCCATCATTGAGCAAATTATGGACAGGCAGATGAAACTGCTCGATAAGTACCTGATTCATCAGCACAGATTCCTGCACGGACTGCTGTGCCCGACTCCGGCCAATCACAGCGATCTGCCCCTCAACCTGTCTTTGCCACTGCCCCAAGATCTGCAAAAGATTAAGCGTTTGCGGGCCAAGCGCCCACTCGCCCCCAAGCTCAGGGGCCACTCGCGCATCACCCGCGCCAACGGCCACCAATAGGTCTGCCTCTGGCGCTGACGCACCAACAAATTCAGGCGCCGGTATAACAACCAATTTCATCAATCGTTGGGCCAGCGCCTCCGTAGACAACAAGTACCCCGACAACACCGAAATGATTAACAATCCGTGCGCCACCCAGGGCCGCCACCGAAGACAAAGCACCCCACACAGCCCCAACATCACGGACAACCCTGGGGGCAACAGAAAACCAGCCAGCCAGTCTATCATTGTGCGTCCGAACCTATGGGTGGTAACGCGAGGCGAAATTCAGCTTCATGACAACGGGGACATGGCGGCAAGCGCCCAGGCTGTCGAAACGTCAGCAACTCGCCACAGTGCGTACACTGCCAGCGCCCAATGCTGACCCAATGCCCCGTTCGACGCAGCCGTGGGGCATCGCCCAACGCTTCTGCCGACCACCAAGCTGCTTTCGTTGGGTCGGCGATAAGTGCAAGCCAATCTTCAAGGTATTCCTTGACCGCTGCCTTCTCCGCCGCCCACCAGTCTTGAAACACTTCTTTCACCGCTTCCGCGTTCGCCACCAAAGCGTGCCAATCGGCCCGGATGGTCGACAACACGTCTTGAACTTCGTCCTCGGACAACTTTTCGATAGTGAGCAACTCCGCCTGCAGTTTTTCCCAGAAGGCTTCCGTCAGCGCCTCGCCACGCTCAACCGCCCCTCGAACAGCAGCAACCGCGCGTCGCCAAACATGTATTTCTCTAGTCATCGTAAATGTCCCTTGCTAACCAGCACCAACGACGCAAAAAACTGTCATCTTAGCTACAGTTTTACCCCCGCTTTACGCTATCCTATCAGGTCTGAATAAGACTGTGCATCTTTACTATTGCCAAACAACCAGTGATTGCAAAGCCATGAGCCAATTGGAACCACAATATCACCCGGAAAAAATCGAAGCTGAAGTACAGGCGCGTTGGGAAGCGCATGACGTCTTCAAGGTGACTGAAGATCCCAGTCGTGAGAAATTTTATTGCCTGAGCATGTTCCCCTACCCCAGTGGACGGCTGCACATGGGACATGTGAGAAATTACACCATTGGCGACGTCATCTCGCGCTATCAACGGATGCTCGGAAAGAATGTATTGCAGCCTATTGGTTGGGATGCCTTTGGTTTGCCAGCTGAAAATGCGGCCATCAAACATGGCGTCCCGCCTGCCAAATGGACACGTCAAAACATTGCTGACATGAAAGCGCAACTCAAGCGGCTTGGGTTCGGTTATGACTGGTCGCGCGAAATTGCGACCTGTGATCCCGAGTATTACCGCTGGGAGCAATGGCTATTCACCAAAATGATGGAAAAAGGGCTGGCCTACAAAAAAAATGCGGTCGTTAACTGGGATCCGGTCGATCAAACCGTGCTGGCCAATGAACAAGTCATTGACGGCAAAGGTTGGCGAAGCGGTGCGCCGGTGGAACGCCGAGAGATACCCCAATGGTTCCTACGCATTACCGAGTATGCCGAAGAGCTGCTCTCAGATTTGGACAAACTGGACGGCTGGCCCGATTCCGTCAAAGCCATGCAACGTAACTGGATAGGCCGTTCACAAGGCGTCAATATTCAGTTCCCTTTGGCGTCCGGTGACGAAAAATTGGAAGTTTACACCACCCGTCCGGACACTTTGTTTGGCGTGTCGTACTTAGCCATCGCGCCCAATCATCCTGTCAGCCTACGGGCGGCAGAAAACAACCCGGTGCTCCGGGAATTTATTGACGAGTGCAAGCATATGAAAGTGGCCGAAGCGGACATGGCCACAGTCGAGAAGAAAGGGGTGTTCACAGGCGACTACGCGATCCACCCGCTCACCGGCGAGCAACTGCCGATATGGGCAGCCAACTTTGTCTTACTCGATTATGGCACCGGTGCGGTGATGTCGGTCCCCGCGCATGATCAAAGGGATTGGGAATTTGCCCGAAAATACGACTTGCCAATTCGGCAGGTGGTACGTCCAGCCGATGGCCGCAAAATCGACCTCAACGAAGGCGCCTTCACAGAACATGGCCTCCTGATAAACTCGCAAGAATTTGATGGTCTAGACTTTGAAGCGGCCTTCGCTGCCATCGCCAGCGCATTAGAGGGCAAGGGACTGGGACAACGCACCACCAACTATCGTCTGCGTGACTGGGGTGTATCTCGTCAACGTTATTGGGGGGCACCAATTCCCGTCATCAACACGCAAGATGGCCGCACCATCCCGGCACGTGACTTACCAGTACGCTTGCCGGAAGATGTGACGTTTGACGGTGTCGGCTCACCGTTGAAAAAGATGCCTGAATTCTATGAAACCACTGACCCTGAGACAGGACAACCGGCCACCCGAGAAACCGACACATTCGATACTTTCATGGAATCGAGCTGGTACTACGCTCGGTTTACCTGCCCGGATGCCAAAGACACCATGCTTGATGAACGCGCACGTTACTGGCTACCTGTCGACCAATACATTGGGGGCATCGAACATGCCATCTTACATCTGCTGTATGCCCGCTTTTACCACAAGGTCATGCGAGACTTTGGACTGGTCGACTGCGACGAACCGTTCTCGAATTTGCTCACTCAGGGCATGGTATTGGCCGAAACTTGGTATAGCCGCGGCCCGAAAGGTGAGGTGATCTGGCATAACCCGGCTGACGTCGAGGTCACTCGCGATGAAAAAGGCCGCGTGCTCGGTGGTCGATTAAAATCCACAGGCGAGCCCGTTCAGTATGGTGGCATGCAAAAGATGTCGAAGTCGAAAAATAACGGCATCGACCCACAAACCATGATTGAGCGCTATGGCGCTGACACCATACGTTTGTTCGTCATGTTCGCCGCACCGCCGGAGCAGACACTAGAATGGTCAGACGAAGGCGTGGAGGGCATGCATCGCTTTTTGCGCCGTTTATGGAAGGCCGTGGCCGATTTTGTCGCTAAGACCGGAACCATTGAAAAGCCTGAGCAATTCACATCCAGACAGCGCGCATTGCGCCTCAAAACGCACCAAACCATCGCCAAAGTGTCTGAAGAGTTGGGGCACGGTTATAAATTCAATACGGCCATCGCGGCCATCATGGAGTTAGTCAATTCGGTCTCTGCCTTCCAAAACGACATCGAGGAGTCTGGCGACAGCTGGTTACTGCAGGAAGCCTACGAAACCATCGTCAAGCTGCTCAGCCCGATTGTGCCACATATCTGCGAAACGCTGTGGAAAGCACTTGGGCATGACGATTTCGTCTGCACGACCGAATGGCCGAAGGTGGATCCCGATGCGTTGATCGAGACTGAAAAGCTCATCGTGGTTCAGGTCAACGGCAAGGTGAGAGCCCGTCTTACCGTGCCAGCTGATGCGACCGAGGCCATGGTCAAAGCCAGAGCACTCGACGATCCACAGGTGAAGAAATTCATTGAAGGCAAGACGTTAAGGAAAGCCATTTGGGTACCAGGCAAACTCATCAACTTGGTGGTGAATTAATGCGTATCATCGGCATTTTAAGCGTCTGCGTGCTCTTGGCTGCCTGCGGCTTCCAACTGCGAGGCAGCCAAAGCCCATCACTGGCCGGCTATCAAATCAATGTCTCAAGCCCGGAGCCCTTTGGCCAACTCACACGATCACTGATCCATCGTTTGCGGCAGCTCGGCGCAGAACTTACCGCTCACAAAGCGCCAGAACAATTGACCATTGAACTCGGCCAGTTGCAGCGCGTACAAAGAACACTGAGTGTGGATCTGAATGGCCGCCCCATTGAATACGAATATTCATTATCGGTTCCGGTCACTGTCAGTCGCCGTCAGCAAGTATTGGTACGCCAAACATTCGTGGTGCACCGTGTGCTGACTTGGGATCACACCCGCGCCGTCGCCCGAGATACGGAAAAAGCACAGACCGAACAGGAAATGGCGCGAGAACTGGCCGACAGCATCGCGGAGATGATACGGATCCATGCGCCTACAGTATCGTGATCTGCCAAAAGATCTGGCCAAACAAATACGCCGCGTTTATGTGATCACCGGCGATGAGCCCATGCAAAAAATTGATGCACGTGACCGCATCCGGCAAACAGCACGGCAATTAGGCTTTGCCGATCGGTACGACTTTCAGCTTGAATCCGGCATTGACGAAGGCCTATGGCAACAAGCCTTTGCCGGCGACAGCCTATTTTCCCGCAAGGCGATGGTGGAGCTTTCCGGCCAACGCTTACCGAATAAGCAAGAGCAACGTCTGCTTGAAACCTGGGCACCTAACCTGACCGATGATATGGTGCTGATCGTGGACCTGCCAAAAATCGACCGGAAAACGGAACGCTCCAAATGGTTCTCCACACTGACGGAACATGGCGTCTGGATTGCCGTATGGCCAGTCCCGCTGGAAGCACTGCCGCACTTTTTGATCGAGCAAGCGGCTTGGCATCAACGAAAACTTGAGCCTGATGCAGCCGCCAGAATGGCTGAATGGGTGGACGGCAATCTACTGGCCGCTCGCCAAACGCTCGCCCAATTGGTGTTCATGACGAAACCAGGTGACACAATTCATGAAGACTTGGTGGAGGCTTATTGTTCAGACAACGCACGCTTCACGCCATGGCAAACCATTGATGCCGCCCTTGAAGGCAAGGCCGACAGACTGCCTCGCCTCCTCCAGAGGTTGTCAGAGACAGATGTCGCGCCCATGCTGATGGCCCGCGGGCTACAAAACACATTACGGCAACTGACTTCATTAGCGGAGTGTCCAGCCGCACAACGCAGCGCTCGGATGCAAACCATGGGCATATGGCGGCCAAAACAGTCGCTCTATATGAAGGCCCTTCAGCGTTGGCCGGCAACTGTCTGGCCTCGCCTGCTCATCCGGGCCTACCATTTGGAAGCCATGATTGTCGGAGCACGACAAGGCGCATTTTGGGATGCCTGCTTGGACCTGTGTCTCATTATCGCCGGGAAACGCATTGGTGTGCCTTATGACAGCCAATAATCACACAAAGCCGCTTTTTATCATTGGCGGAACTTTTGACCCCATCCACTTCGGCCACCTACGCATGGCCGTCGAAGTTCAGGAGCGTTTTCCTGAAGCAGAGGTTGCGTTCCTCCCATGTGGCCAACCTGGGCACCGCGAACCCCCGATCGCCACCGCTTGGCAAAGACTCGCGATGGTGCAAAGGGCGCTGGAGCATTTTCCAGGTTTCACGCTCCTGACGGACGAATTGGATGGTCCCGGGCCCCATTATACAGTGGCCACCGCCACACGCTTGCGACAACGCTATCCCAATCGGGCCATTGTCTGGGTGATCGGCAATGACGCCTCCGGCGGAATCCACCGATGGCGCGGTGCCGAACAACTCCCCTCACTCATCCATCTTTTATGCTGTCTCCGTCCAAATTATCCCATCCCTACTGCTGAAGGATTTAACAGGGTACAATGTGCGTTATTGACGACGCGTCCTTATGGCCAAATGGCTTGGCTGGAACTGCCCGCTCTCGACATATCCAGCACCCTGATTCGTGAGCGCGTCAAGATGGGACGAAATATCTTGGGCTTGGCACCAGAGAGTGTTTGTCACTATATTGAACACTATCAGATTTATCGACAGACTGAACCGACAGGAAACCAAAGAAATTGATGAACGCAAACAGGCTAGTAGAGTTCATTTGTCATGAACTGGACGAGATGAAAGCCAATGAAGTGGTGCGCCTTGATGTTCGGCAACTCACGAGCATTACTGACTATCTGGTGATTGCCAGTGGCAACTCCACCCGACATGTCAAGGCCATTGCCGACCACTTGGTCGAACAAAGCAAGAAGGCAGGTATTATGCCGCTTGGTGTGGAAGGTGAGCAGGCGGCTGAATGGGTCTTAGTCGATTTAGGCGATGTGATCGCTCATATCATGCTGCCTGAAACACGAGATTTCTATCAGCTTGAAAAGCTATGGTCGGCGCCGCCGGAAAATTAAACCGCCAATGCGTATCCGACTAATTGCCGTTGGAGAAAAACTCGCCCAATGGGTCACATCCGGCTACCATGAATACGCTCGCCGTATTCGTGGTGACTGTCGGCTTGAATTGCTTGAAATCGCGCCCGCCAATCGTAAGCGGCTGCCACCACAGAAAGCGGTTGAAGACGAAGGGGCGCGTATTCTTAAACATATCAGCCATGACCACCATGTGGTCGCGCTTGACGTCAAAGGACAGGCTTGGAGCACCGAACAACTTAGTCAGCAACTTGACCACTGGCTCCACTTAGGCACCTCGGTGAACCTCGTCATCGGTGGTCCCGAAGGACTGTCACCGCAAGTCCTAAGTCGAGCCAATCAATGCTGGTCACTTGGGCCGCTCACTTTTCCTCACCCGCTGGTACGCGTGATTGTGGCTGAAGCGCTTTATCGTGCCTGGTCTTTGCATCATGGCCATCCTTACCACAGGGCGTGATCATGAAGTATCGCGAGGAACTCAAAGACGGACGCAAAGAAGCGCATTTGTTTAGCGTGCGTGCCAATATCGCCCTGATACTTGTGGTCCTAGGGTTTTTGATCATTGGCTGGCACATCTTTGATCTGCAAATTCGCCAGCATCCAAATTTTGTCACGCTATCCGACAGAAACCGGATAGCGATACGTCCAATCCCCCCAGTCAGGGGGCTAATCTACGACCGCAACGGCGTGATTTTGGCCGATAATCAAGTGACTTATTCGTTGGAAATCACACCAGAACAGGTGCCCAATCTGGACGATACACTCACTCAACTGCAAAGCCTGCTTGCTTTTGACGATGAGCACATTGAAAACTTTCGCGAAGCATTGGTCACCTCGCGTCGATTTGAGAAAGTCACCTTGCTTGCTCGACTGACCGAGGCGCAAAGGGCCCGCTTCGAAGTCAATCGGCACCGTTTTCCAGGCGTCAGCGTTGAAGGTCATTTGACCCGGCACTATCCCTATGGAGCGCTTTTTGTTCACGTCATCGGTTATGTCGGACGCATTACGCAAGACGACATGCAGTCGCTGAACATCGAAAATTATCGCGGCACACGGCACATTGGTCGCACCGGCCTCGAAAAGTATTATGAGTCCGTTCTGCACGGCAAAGTCGGCCACCAGGAAGTCGAAATCACCGCACGTGGACGCATTGTGCGCACACTGAATACCCATCCATCGCAACCCGGCTCTGATCTGCACCTGGCCATCGACTATCGTCTTCAGCGACTTGCGACTCAATTGCTTCAAAATCATCGTGGTGCCTTAGTCGCGCTCGATCCCCGTACTGGCGAAGTGCTCGCGTTGGTCTCCATGCCTGCCTATGACCCCAATGCTTTCGTCACCGGGATTTCAACTCGCGCCTTTCAACAACTGATTCAGTCTGCCGACCGGCCGTTGTTTAACCGTGCGATTCGCGGTAAATACCCACCGGGTTCTACCATCAAACCTATGCTTGGTCTGGCCGGTCTCGAATATGGGGTGATTTCACCCACGTACACCATAAACGACCTGGGCTGGTTCCAGTTACCGGGGGAAGAACGACGGTTCCGAGACTGGAACTGGAAACAGGGCGGCCATGGTCGGGTCGATCTTAGTAAAGCCATTCGAGTGTCATGCGATACGTTTTTTTACGATCTTGCCGTCAAACTGGGCATTGATCGCATCCATGAGAGTATGGCTTGGTTCGGTTTTGATGCGCCAACCGGTCTCGATGTTTACGAAGAAAGTCAGGGGCTTTTACCCTCTCGTGAATGGAAGCGGCGCACACGCCACCTACCCTGGTTCCCAGGTGAAACCGTCAACGTTGGCATCGGTCAAGGTTTTTGGACGACTACGCCCATTCAACTCGCCAACGCCACAGCCGTTCTTGCTAACCGTGGCACACATTTTCAAACACGTTTCGTTCATGCCATTTCACATCAGGGCAAACGGAATGTTTTGCCTCCCGTGTTGTCTGAAAAACAGGTGACGGCGCGTCCGGAGAATATGGCCGTGATTTTGCGCGCCATGCGCGACGTCAATACCAAGGGCACCGGGGCGCGGGCTTTTGCGAATGCACCGTTCTCTTCAGCGGGAAAAACTGGCACGGCACAGTTGATTTCAATAGGGCAAGATGAAGAATACGAGGCCGAGAACATAGACGCGAGGTTGCGGGACAACGCTATGTACGTTGGATTTGCACCATTTGAATCGCCAACAATCGCGGTTGCCGTGGTCGTAGAAAACCAAGGTCACGGCGGCAAAGTGGCAGCGCCGATCGCAAGAGAGGTGATGGCCGCCTGGCTTAGCATGCAAGGCGACAACGAGGGCCATAAATAATGTTTCTCATGGCATCAAACCGTTATCGCGCCACTCGACCAGCCAGTCTCTGGTGGCGACTCCACCTTGACTGGCCGTTATGCGCAGGTTTAATCACACTGATGATAATCGGCCTGTTCGTTCTCTACAGTGCGGTTGGCGGCAATGTCGACATCATCAAGAAACA
>RFGJ01000607.1 GCA_003696665.1 Gammaproteobacteria bacterium
CTCGGTTATCGAGGCCATGGCGGCTGGTTTGCCGGTGTTGGGCATCCGTTCTCCGGGGGTGGGCGATACGGTGGAAGATGGTGTCACTGGCCTGCTGGCACAGGATGAAGATTTGGCGGCTTTTACCGCAAAGATGGTGCGCATAGTCAGCGAAGACGGGCTGCGCTGTCAGATGGGCGCCTACCGGAAGGCCGGAAGGCTTTCAAATAGCTTTGCCAGCGTTTGTATGGTAAGATTGGTCTAGTATATGAGATCTCCTCTTGGTTAGAGCGGATTGTGGCAACCCGAATCACCGCGAGTTGAGGCCATGTTTACTTTTCAGTTAGTGGAAAGTAAAATTCATAAACCAGAAGGTATACGATCTGCCATTCTTTTCAACTATTCATAAACCGAGGCCATTCTGTACGATAAAAGTTTGTGATTGTTTCATGAGGTGACGGCAGTGAAGGTGAGATATAGTAGTTCATCAGCTCAGTTAATTCTTCTATTCTCATTGCTATGCGTCAGTATTATATTATGCAATAAAGAGAACAATATGAGCGTTCTAAAACCTATGAATAAAGAGCAAGTACCCGGATATTCTGTTTTGACAGCCAACGTAGGAAACCTTAACATTGGGTGTAGGAAGTATTTAAACAATTTGTGTTATTTGGATGTTGAAGAAAGGATTTCTCA
Organism: Gammaproteobacteria bacterium; assembly: GCA_003696665.1. Lineage (NCBI taxonomy): Bacteria > Pseudomonadati > Pseudomonadota > Gammaproteobacteria > Gammaproteobacteria bacterium. The sequence continues at coordinate 676 of RFGJ01000607.1, forward strand.
GAGTATACGTAAACTGCGGCCAGATATCGTAACATTACAAGAGATAATGGCCCCCTGGCAATGTGCTGATGTACAGGAGAGGAATCCCAAAAAGGTATGTCATTATGAACAATTGGTTGCTCAAGCGCGTCGTTTGCTTGGGGACGATTATACGATTGTTTGTGATATGCGGGGACATTTTACGTGCATAGGTGTGCACGTTGATATTGGTGAAGTATTGGGCTGTGAAAAAGGATCATATTGTCCAACTGCTCGCACAGGACACGCGTTAGATGGATGCGATAATGGCTTTACTGTTTCAGCAGCAACTGTAAGAACAAATGATAACCTTGTGTTCGATGTAGTTAATGCCCATTTACAAAGTACAAGTGCCCAGTGTAGGGAAAAAATGCTAAAATTAACCTTTGACGGCAACGAAAACTCCCCTCCACTAATTCAAGAGGAAAAAGTACTAATAATGGGAGATTTTAACTTTGATCCTTGGAGAGATCACGATGACATTAGCGTAATCAAGTGGCAGTCCTATATGGGTAGAGGATGGAGAGGGACACCATTGCGGTATCATAGCGGAGCAGTTGAGACGACCCCCCCTAGATTTACATCCTATCTCTTATGGAGAGGCAAGACCGTTGATCTGGTCGTTAGCAATTTTCTAGATGGCACATGTGTGGTTTTAGGCGAAACACCTGGTACTCACAGACTGGATGGCTCACGCGGAATGGATCATAGAGGCGTTTATGGGGTGCTAACAATTAGAGAATGAACTGTCGCGGAGCAAAATTATGTTTGACGATATGTTTTTTCAATGGATTAACTCACTCAATGTCCCGTGGTTTGGAATAGTGGTGATATATGCGTTGAGTGATTATTTGTTTAATATCGTAATGTGCCCGTTGATGGGGGGATTTGCTAATGTGGAAATATTTTCCTTGAGAAAGCGGCGTTTTTTAAGACTCAAACAAGTTTCTTTAGCTTTTCACCAATTTACGTTGGGGGCACGAGAAAGGTTACGAGAATTCTTTCAAGATCGCCTCTCCTGGTTGTGGCCAATGACCGTGCTAGCTCCAAGCACTGCTGTTTATTTGATTTCCAAACAAAAGATTAATTTGGCTGTTAAACTGCTGCATCAATCAGGCTTGCAAATTTCTGATTATAGAATGGCAGTATTCGCTGTCATGGGAACAAGCGTCCAACACGTTGTATGGGGAGTAGCCTTTGTGCTTGCTGTGGGTACTTTTATCCGATATCGCAGAAGATCTGAGACGACTTGGTTTTCCAAATCCATAACTTACCATTTTTTGCGGACGATGTTGTTCGATTTTGTTATCAGTTATGTTGTCCTGAGTTCGGCCTTGCAGTGGATTGATTTTGCAACCGCATTATTTCGAATGTTAAAAGATGACTCAATCGTATATCCCGTATTTCATTCTGATTTGCTATATGGATTAAAGCCAGCGTTTGATGCGACAATGTTTTTAACAGTGTTATTTTTGATTGTCAGTCTTACCCCCACAACGATGTTACTCCGTGAGAAGGATGAGAAATATAGTTGGATGTATTATTGGTTAGTTTATGGATGCATTGTAATTGTAGCAATAACAGGGGGCATATTGTTGGTGCAGTTTAACCAACGTCTGGAGGCGATACAGAAATCAAATCTACAAACTGTTATTCAGAATTTTCATCTTGACAACATTGATGGAAACCATGGTACTGGTTTAATCATTGGACTGGAGTATTATAGAACAATTTTGAATCTTCCGAGCAGTCTACCTATTCCACAATGGATCAAATTCTTGTTTAGCGGGCGCGTTTTAATCTTGGCGCTTGAGATTTATGAGAATCTCGCTAAAGCGAAGGACGGATTATCTTTGGCCAATTCAGTCCCAAAGATTTTGAAGGCTATTCTGTGAAATCTTGTAAAGGCGGTAATACTAGTGGACTTTGAAAGGATTTTAATTCCCTATTTGTCGGTAGGGTCAGGCCATGAAATTGCTGCACGCGCTATTGAACAAGCATTGAAAAAGATAGGAAAAACAGAAGTTTATTTATTAGACCCATTTGCTACCATATCAGATACGATTCCATTGCTACTTGATAAGTTACAATTGCTTTCGATTTCTTTGGTGCCAGGATTATATGATGCACTATGGCGACAAGGTACACCAGGGAATCTGTTCGAGCGTTTTGCTGAATTAACCCCGTTGCAAGAAATCATAGCGTCCGTCGTAGAAGAATATCATCCCGATGCGATTATTGCAACTCATGTGTTACCATGCGCGCTAGCAGCTAATTTGAAAGAACGAAACCAAGGTATAGAACGAGTATATGGTGTTGTTACGGATTTCGATTTACATTCCTATTGGCCAACTTCTGAAATTGATGGTTATTTTGTCGCACACAATGACTTGAAGAATCTTTTGTTTTACAGGGGGGTAAACCCTTCTATAGTCCATGTAACCGGAATACCGTTACGGAGCAATTTTGAACGCGCAGTCAATAAATCACGTACTCTTGGCAGAAAAAACAAGCTTAGAGTATCAATTGTAGCTGGTGGACTTCGGGGAGGAGCATATGTGAAAGTGCGTCATGACATCATTAACTTATTAACGGAGTTGACCAATCTGAGCCAAAGATACAGGGATTCTTTATCGGTAAAAATTATCTTGGGAAAAAGTGTTGAATTAAAAGAAAAGTTGATATCTTATCAAAGCAGCTTTGCCGGTTTTGACGTACTTGGTTTTACTGAAAACATGTACGAGATACTCATGGCAAGTGATTTGTTAGTTTGCAAACCTGGCGGGCTGATAGTAGCAGAGGCCTTGGCATGTGGAGTAGGGTTGATTTTATTTCATCCTGGCCCCGGACAAGAAAGAGGAAATGTGCATTTTTTGGCGCGTCATGGTGTGGCTATGTGTGGAGAATCACCCGAAGATATAGCGAGGGTCATTAGGATGTGTATTGATGACTGGTTTATTGTTGATGAAATGAAGGCGAAAGCATATCGACTCGGGAAACCAAAATCTGCGATGCAATTGGCTAAAATTGTTTTGAGCAATGTTTAATCTTTACGTTGTAAGAGCTCAGATAGTTGTGGAAGTTGTGGGATGGTGAACTACCATAAATCGTTAGGGCGCTGGGGCGAGGCCGAAGCGGCGCGGTACCTCACTGCACGCGGCTACCGTATTTTGGGGCGCAACCTGCGCACCCCTTATGGCGAAATCGACATTTTGGCGCAGCAGTCCGACCAACTGGTCTTCGTCGAAGTGAAAACCCGTACCAGCCGCACTTTTGGCAACCCCGAAGAAGCCGTTACCCCTCGCAAACAGGAGCATCTGCTGGCTTCTGCCCTGTACTATCTGCAGGAGAACCCCGACCTGCCTTCGGACTGGCGCGTGGATGTCCTGGCTATCTATTGCCCTGCACCCGGTTTGCCGCCCGAAATCACCCATTTCGAGAACATCCTGACGTGAAACCTCCACTCATCGTTATCCTCGGCCCCACGGCAGTGGGTAAAACCGAACTTTCTCTGCAACTGGCTGAACGCCTGCAAGGTGAAATCGTCTCTGCCGATTCGCGCCTGTTCTACCGCGGCATGGACATTGGCACCGCCAAACCCACGCCTGAGGAGCGTGCCCGTGTGCCCCATCACCTGATTGATGTCGCTGACCCGGATGAAACCTGGAGCCTGGCGCTCTTTCAACGCGCCGCCCATGAAATCATTGCCGACATCCATGCACGCGGCAAACTCCCCTTTCTGGTAGGCGGCACTGGCCAGTACCTGCGCGCCGTTTATGAGGGGTGGAAACTCCCCCAACAGCGTCCGCACCCGGCCTTGCGGGAGGCGCTGGAAAACTGGGGGCAGCGGATTGGCCCCCAGGCGTTGCACGCCCGTCTGGCAATCCTGGACCCACAGGCTGCTGCCCGCATCGAGCCAAACAACCTGCGGCGCACGGTGCGCGCCCTGGAAGTGATTTTCCTGACAGGCAGGCGTTTCTCTGCCCAGCGGCAGCGCGGGGCTTCTCCTTACCGTACCCTGCTGATTGGTCTGACACGCCCGCGCGAAGAACTGTATGCCCGTGTGGATGCCCGCATTCAGGCCATGTTGCAGGCTGGCCTGGTGGACGAAGTGCGCACGCTGCTGGCACGCGGCTATTCTGCAGAGTTGCCATCGATGTCTGCCATCGGGTACAAACAGATAGCAGCCTATCTGCGGGGAGAATGCACCCTGGAGGAAGCCGTAACGCAAATGAAGCGCCTTACGCGGCAATTCGTGCGCCGTCAGGCCAACTGGTTCAAGGCCGATGACCCCGAAATTCACTGGTTTTCCATGGAAAAAGACCCCCTCCCCAAAGTAGAGGCGGAAATACGCGCTTTTTGTGCTCTCCCGGAAGAGAAATA
>RFGJ01000608.1 GCA_003696665.1 Gammaproteobacteria bacterium
CCTACAAAATGGGCCTATGGGCTTCCCAAAAACGCAATGATCTGCTCTATAAATCTCACCGCAAAGACGCAAAGAGCGCAAAGAAAAGAAGGAATCTGCTCTATAAATCCAACGCAAAGACGCCAGGGCGCAAAGGTGCAAAGGAATCTGCGTGCGGAGCCTGCGTGCATCTGCGTCCTGATTTTTATCCATCAGGGTGTATAGCGTTCATGTTGTCTGCGCGTTACCTATCGAGCGTCATCAACACCCGCTTTGCCTCCTCAGGCAGTTCCACGGGGACAAACATGGATGCCGGATAGAGATATCCGTCTACTTCTGACATGTCCTCGTCGATGATGCGAAGCATATGACGGGATTCAGCTTCTGGATCGGGCAGTTTTCGATATACCTTGCCGACAATTAGACTTGCCGGATTGCCCTCATTGTTGATACAGAGAACGAATTCATTCATTGGATTACCTTCTTGATCTTGAAATCTCTCCGGCCTATGCCGTGTGCTTCATACCAGTGTATCTCAGCCTCACAGATTTCACCGTTCGGTAACTCGACTGTGGCGATCCCCTTCATTTTGCGCCACCGCCCCCGGCCGTAAGTCCGTTCTAGATGACGTCGGATATATACTCCCCGGCCCGACGCAATGGTTTCGATCTCCCTGATTTCGTTCAGAATTTTGAACTTTGGCATCATCTTTCGCCAGGGTGAGATTTTTGACGACTCTTTGTATCTTTCGAGCACCTACTACCCAGATGCGCTCCCGATTCCCGATTGTAAGTCTCGTGTGGGACGCGAGTCAAATGGAACGTGCAAGTGCAGTTTGCAACCGCACGACCCTTCGAACTCAGTCCAAAGTCCTCAGTCCGAAGTCCTCAGTCACCTTGTCACCTTGTCACCCTGTCACCTTGTCAATCTCCCAATCTCCCTGTCTCCTCTTCTCCTTGTCAACAATACGCGACGCGTCAGGCGCCATGAGCCACACCTGAAATGTGCTTCCCCGTCCCTTCCCCTGGCTGGTGACGGTGATCTCCCCGCCGTGGGCGTGGACGAGGGCCCGGGCGATGGCCAGGCCTAGGCCCGCGCCGCCTGTGTCC
>RFGJ01000609.1 GCA_003696665.1 Gammaproteobacteria bacterium
GTTACGATAATTAAACAGCTAAAGTATAACGAGCTTGTTGTGAATAATAAGAAGCTGTCAATATCGCTAGTGCAGTGTGAGTACGATAGGAAAGCAGAGAGTGAAAATGCAGTGATTATATTGCATAATGCGAATGTGTTGTTGTCTGCTGAGACCAATATTAATAAAGTTCTGTTCACATTTAACGACACGTCAACAACGGGGCTCGAATTGGAAGACGGCGGGCATATTTTTCTCAATAAAATTATTGAGCCAAGGAACAGTTTTGATGTTTTGACAGATCTGATAAAAAACATTGAACGCAGGAATGATTTTTTAAGGTTGCAGATTTTTATAGGGCCTGGTGAATATGTTATATGCGACAATATGATACAAGATGGGGTGATCTGGATAAGTTCAAAGCTTCCCGATAAAACAAAGGAGACAATTGTCTATCTACGAAATAGCGATCATCAAAAAAGCATGATAGAAGCTAGGGCCAACCGTGATTTAGGATTGCTTGTGAACGAAGACAGGTCTGCTAGATAGACAATGTAATGTTTTGACTGTCGAAAGACCAACATGTCATGCCCCTCCAGAAATGCACAGGTTGTAGTGCAGACAGGAGGAGTCAAATGAAAGCACGAAAACCGCAATCCAACGTTGGACAGCGAGACGCAAAGCTGAAATTGGTTGAATGTACTCAAGGACAGAATCAGGGGGTTACAACACCCGCGACAGTATTGGCCTCTATTGGCTTTTCGTGCCAGAATGGCGGCACGGCCTGTGATTGGTAGCGGATGATGGTATGCGTGTCGTGATTTTGGTGGCCATGATGCTGTTTGCGGTGACGCTGTATGGCGAGGAACAGTCTCGCGCTGCCACGACTTTTTATGTGACCGACGATTTGAGCATTCCCATGCGAAGTGGGCCGACCCAGGCATACCGTATCATTGGCTGGCCAAAAGCCGGTACCGCGTTGGTGCTGCTCGCTGAGAGTGATGACGGCAAATGGGCGCAGGTGCGTTTGCCTTCTGGTAAAGAAGGTTGGGTTAATCGGCGCTATGTGACGGCGGAGCCTGCCGCCCGAAGCCAGCTTAAGCGTTGGCAGGAGAAAGCCGAACAGCTCAGACAACAGGTTGAGCAATTGCGTCAGGAAAAGGCAGTGTTGCGCGATCGTCTTGAAAAAGCGGTGAAGCAATATGCCGCTTATCAAACGGAAGTGGAACGACTGAAGTCAGCACTGGAAACGGCCGAGCAAAAAGTGGCCAGATTATCCGATGTTCAATATAACGATCTTTTTCTGAAAGGCGCTGCTGTGGCCTTGGCCAGCATATTGCTGGGCGTGCTACTGGGCCGGCGTCGGCGACATTCGGGCTGGGCCTGATCCGGATCAATTTCCTTTTGGCGGCGACCCGCTCCGTCACTGTTCGGACTAGGCAAGCACGCTGCAAACACTATAATGGCGCGATAGTGA
>RFGJ01000610.1 GCA_003696665.1 Gammaproteobacteria bacterium
CCCCTTCCCCCGCGTCCCCGGCAAGAAAATTCCTGGCAAAACAGACCGTTCTAGGGCATCCCCCACCGCGGCACGATTTGTGAATCACCGGCAGGGAGCGCGCCCCCTCGAATCCGGAGGGATAAAGACTTTCCGTGCTTCGCCGATCAGTGATGGGGCAAAATCCCCACACAAGGCAGGAGAGACCGATGATCGATCTCAACGGGGCTTCCATCTTGGTAACCGGCGGGACCGGCTCATTCGGCAAGGCGTTCGTGCGGTACGTGCTAGAGCACTTCGAACCTCGCCGGCTTATCGTGTTTAGCCGGGACGAACTGAAGCAGTTCCAGATGCAGCAGGAGTTCCGGCATCCCTCCCTTCGCTTCTTCCTCGGCGACGTGCGAGACCGCGAGCGGCTCTACCGGGCGTTCGCCGACGTCGAGTACGTGGTGCACGCGGCCGCCCTCAAGCAGGTGCCGGCGTGCGAGTACAACCCGTTCGAGGCCATCCGCACCAACGTCCTGGGGGCGGAAAACGTGATCAACGCCGCCATCGACTGCGGGGTAAAGAAGGTCATCGCCCTCTCCACCGACAAGGCGGCCTCCGGAGAAGCAGGGATCTTTCGCTGGAGGCGTGTCTCACCGGCTTCGTCGAGGATCCAGACATAGAGACTCCGGGCATGGACATCGATGCCGCAGTAGAAGTCCTGTTCTCCCAGGTGAACGTAAAGACGGGTGACCTCCTCCTTCGCGAGAGGGTTTGAGGGCACCCTGGAGAATAGCCGAGCTCGGCGGCTCCGAGGAGGAGGCCATCAACAGTATCCAACGGCTTGATCGTTCTCTGGTGGGCCAATTTGCACGAAGCACAACAACCAGAGCGGCATATGTCTTTTCTGGCAACGCTACAAACGCGGATCGGCCCAAAAAACTGTTGTAGCCAATTTATTAGTGCAAGGGGCTGAGCATGAGAGAACAAAGCAAAGCTAGCAAACGTAGATTTTCCATTGGATCATTCCACAGCAGATATTTTTGGGGGCACGGCATTGATGTTGGCGGGAAACCAGACCCGCTATCTCAATACACTCACGTCTTCAGAGGGATCAAATCGGTCCGAATATGGGACCTAGATGATGGAGACGGGCAATATTTGGCATCCATTCCTGACAACGCATACGATTTTCTACATTCGAGCCACTGCCTTGAACACATGGACGATCCATACGTAGCACTTCGAAATTGGGTACGAGTCACAAAACCATCAGGGTACATTATAGTTACAGTTCCAGACGAAGACATGTACGAACAAGGGCAATGGCCAAGCAAATTCAACATGGACCACAAACACACATTTACAATCTACAAAACACAATCATGGTGCCCAGCCAGTATAAACGTCCTCGATTTATTGAAATCAGTGGCAGACATTGCCAGAGTTGAAAAAGTCGAACTTATAAGAGACTTTTTTAACCCAAGACTCGCCAACAAGCAAATAGATCAGACCCTCACACCGACAACCGAATGTTCCATAGAATTTATACTTCAAAAATTCCCACCAACTAGAATGTGACACGAATTGATGGCACCGAAACAAGTCACTTCTGGAGCAACTACTACCAACTACAGCGGATTAAGTCGAGGCAGAATCACCACACATTGTATCAGCACGATAGCAATCAAAACATTACATAACCATGCTTACAGGCGAAATTTCTCAGATTGTAATCTATACCAATTAGGGAATACCAAGATGCGTGCCACACTGAAGACAAAAGGTACCAAGCCCATTCCCTCTAACGTGAGCAACCGGCCTCAACTTTTAGAGAGAATGGCTCTACGTCACTTCCACTCGTCAGATTGGGATAAAGCGCTCAAATTGTTACGCCAAGCCCATTCGCTTGCCCCACAAAACCATTCAATTTGCAACAATATTGGCGTCGCATTCTGGGGCAAAAAATCTTACAAGAAGGCCCGCCACTGGTTCTCCAAAGCCATCTCTTTGGCTCCCCAGACAACGAGTTACATAGGCAACTTTGTTAGGTCAGTTATAGAGACCGAAGGATCAACCGCCGCCGTGTCGCAGGCCATCACCCTTCTCCACGGGAAGGCCCACACCCACAAACACGCTTTAGGGGCCATTGTCGACTATCTAGTTCAGAGAGAAGAGCCCCAATTGGCCTTAACACTGTTGTCCAAACTTCATGATTGCCCCGAGAGTGATCCTGACATCCTGTTTCTTTGGACGACAGCATACAAAGCGACCAACCAAATAGATAAGGCCATGGAGCTTGCCAACCACGGTCTTAGCGCCCATCCAGACCACATTCCCCTACTATTGAGGCGTTCTGAACTCTTTTTTCACCTTGAACTGCCCGCAGAAGCCGAGAGAGACGCGCGCAGAGCAATAGAGTTATCAGAGACGAATGCAAATGCTTATTTGGCACTTGGCAACGCCCTCATCAAGCAAAATCGCGTTCAAGAGGCCATCAAAAATTACGAGACAGCCATAAATATCAACCCTTCTTTGGGGAGTGCTCAATGGAATCTAAGTCTAGCCCTATTACTGGCAGGCAGATTTAAGGAAGGTTGGGCAAAATACCACTGGGGGATTTCGCAAAAAAAACGGGACGTTCCCGCCGTTTCGCTTCCTGCGTGGGATGGTTCCACTGTACCCCAAAAAACTATTTTAGTGCGTCACGAACAAGGATTTGGAGATGTCATCCAGTTTGTACGTTTTTTGCCACTTGTCCGCAAAAGATGCGCTTCGCTTTTGTTTGTCTGCCAAAAGGGACTGATCCCTCTACTCGAGAAGTTCCCTGGAGTAGATGAAATATTCTCTGACACAAACGAAGCATTACAGAAGGCCGATTATTTCGTGCCTCTTCTAGATATACCAAAATTTATTTTGAGTGACGAGAACGACATCCCTAGCCGGTCAGGATATATCGAGCCACCTCGAAACTACAAATGCAAGTGGCAGCCTTTTTTTTCCAGTATCAAAGGCCTAAAAATCGGGGTGGTTTGGGCGGGAAACCCCAATCACACGAATGACAAAAACAGAAGCATACACTTTCAGATTTTTCAAAAAATATTTTACGATAAAAATATATTCGTTTTCAGCCTCCAAAAAGGTTCTGCAGCCAAAGATGCCTGCAACTTCAAGCCTGGAAGTACAATATTCCTTGATCTAGGACCTTATATTGAGGATTTTGCTGACACTAGTGCCATCATCAAACACTTAGACTTAGTTATTTGCGTGGACACATCCGTAGCGCATCTCGCTGGAGCCATGGGAAAACAAGTTTGGACGCTATTGCCGTTCGCTCCAGACTGGCGCTGGCAACTCGATAGGGAAGATACTCCGTGGTACAACTCAATGAAGCTTTACAGGCAACCGGCACCAGGAGATTGGGATTCAGTTATAAAACAGGTTGAAAACGATTTGCAAGAGATTATCAAAACAACAAAGGGTCACACCAATGTTGATATACAGTTGTTTCACCAGGCTACTGATGGATACACACAATTGGTAACGGATTTCTGTAGGGCCCTCAGGGCAGGGAACAGGTACCTCACCGAAGCAGTTCTTTTTGAAGTCAAGGTCCTTCAAAATCGAGGGTTGGCCGTTGAGGCTGCGGCTCTTTTGAGAGAAAGCCTGCGTGCCCTTCCGGAAAACACCGATTTACTTCTCGCGCTGGGAGGCGTACTATTGACGCTCAATGAATATGGAGACGCTCTGGATAGCTTCCAAACGGCTATATCTATTGATCCGACAAATTCAGATAATATGATGTGGATCGCTGTAGCACTGGTCAAACATGGGCATTTCAATATAGCAGCAGATATTTTGGACGTCGTCAGGACGTTAGACCCGAATAAATATGAAAAATGCCGCAAAATGCGTCGTGTAATTGATCGGCTAATAGGTTCATCCTGACTCAATCATCACTAACTGATGGGGTGCATTCTGCTGGGGTGCATTCCGCGTTTACCCTAGCCCGGATTATTCATGAGCGGCCTTGATCGAGGCTTTGTTGAGCGGAATCGGGTGCATATTCTGGGGCCTGTGTGGGGTTGCCCGGTTCGCAAGTGAAAGAAAAGCGGCAATGCCGCACATGAATATTGCGTAAAGGTGCAGAAATGGGGGCACCACCCCGGATTTTGGGCAGACCTCTCCTGTCAGCGGGAATCCGAAGAGAAAACAGGCACCGGGGAGTGCCGCCGTCAGACCCGTATCGGAAGACCCCAAGCGGCCCCACAAACGCACGGCGTGGATCGACGAGATCGTGGAGCGCCGCTGGCAGGGGCGCACCCTGCGATTTCGGCGCGTGGTGC
>RFGJ01000611.1 GCA_003696665.1 Gammaproteobacteria bacterium
CTCCCGAAGTCGCGTCAACCCCCCTCCATCACTCAATCCATTTGGGGTTCCGCCACCTTCAGGACAACTCGCCGTCCTCAAAGGTGCGCGCAATTATAGAGGGATTTTTGCGGCAGTCAACCGCTATTTTTTATTCTTTCGCATTCGTCTGGCGAGTTCGGCGCGGTCGCATCCGCCAACGGCCCCAAAGTGTCAATAATGGCCCCGATATTCCATAAAGCGAGAAGCCGGTAAACAGAACCAAAGGCGGTTCCATCGCGATCATCACAAAGATCAGTACGATCACCAGTATCGCAACGAAAGGCACCTTTTCGCGCCAAGCGACTTGTTTGAATGAATGGTAACGAAAATTGGACACCATCAAGAGTGCCGTCACAATGGTTACGATGCCTACGGCAATGGAATACTCCGATCCTGAGATGCCGTAGGTTTCGCCGCACCAAACCATACCACAGATGATCGCGGCGCCAGATGGGATCGCCAGCCCCTGAAAATATCGTTTGTCCTGAATGCCTATCTGGGTATTAAATCGGGCAAGTCTCAGCGCACCAGCTGCGACGAAGATAAAAGCTGAAATCCAACCAAATTTGCCGGATTCCGAAAGCGCCCAATTGTAAACAATGAGCGCTGGCGCCACGCCAAATGACACCACGTCCGCCAAGCTGTCGTATTCAGCGCCAAAATCGCTTTCTGTGTTTGTCAATCGCGCAATCCGGCCGTCAAAACCATCCATAATCATCGCCACAAACACGGCGATCGCGGCCCAGCCATAGTGCCCCTGCATGCTGTTGACGATTCCGAGAAAACCAGCAAACAGCCCCCCCGTGGTTAAGATGTTCGGAAGCAAATAGATGCCTCGCCTTTGTTTTGTTGTTTTTTCAGTCACGAACTCTTCCTCATCTTTGATCGTCGTCTACATTAGACGCTGACTCGGTTGACAACCTCCCCACAAACCACAAAAATGGCGGGCTGCAGGGCTGAGCACACCTATCGAGCCAAAGAGAATGTGCTATAGTCTCACCAAAGCATCCCCGGGCGTCAACCCAAATAGCGTGGAGAGTCTGAACATTGCAACAGCAAGCGTTCGAGCAGCCGAAGTCAACGTTGGTCATCTATGGCGTCACAGAAGACGGAAAAAAATTTCGCCCAAGCGACTGGGCAGAGCGTCTATGCGGCCACCTATCCACGTTTCGAAATCGCCGCATCTATTTCTCACGCCTGCTCCGACCGGCTGTTCGTGACGGTATAAAGTGCGTCATCGTGGAGCCTGAGCTCGCCGTGGAGCACCCAAAGATATATCAATTGGTTTGTGATTTCGCCACAACCAACCGGCTGCCGATGCGCCCGCTAGCGTCGAATGAAGTCAATCGCTGATGCCTTTTAACAGTAAAAATGTGTCTTGCGTCTGATAATCGTGCGTTTGTCGTTCATTGATCTCTTATTTGTTGTATCATCAGTGCGTTGCTATTTTTGAAAACTGAGATCAAGTGCCAGGAGGCAATGCAATGCGTTTGGTATATGTTTTATCGGTCATCACAGGACTGGCGATAGCAGCTTTGTCATTGGCGGCCGACAAGATGTACGTTTGGAAAGACAAAAAAGGCGTGCCACATTATACGGAAACCCCACCCCCGCCGGGCATTCCTTTTAAAGTCATTGAGATTCAGTCATCGGCGCAGAATCCAGCAGCACGCCGGACGTCTCAGCGGCCAACCAGTGCTCCCAGTCCGGAGGCCACTAAGACAGATCCCACCAAGCAGCAACTCGACCGTTATCGCGAAGCGCGCCGCCACAACTGTGAAGTGGCAAAGAAAAATCTCTACACGCTGCAGAATGTTGCGCGTATTAAAATTACCGATGCTTCAGGTGAAGTACGTCTGCTGACTGACGAAGAGAAACAGCAGCGCATTGAGGAAAGCAAAAAGCAAATCAAGGAATTTTGCGGGCCAGATCCGCTGGCCTCAAAAAAAGCTGAGGAAACAGAAGCGCCTATCCAGTAAAAGGATAGCGGCCGAGCACAATCTATCGGCTGACAGGTTTTTATTTGCCGGTCGCGCAGTAGTGGTCATGCAAAAGCTCGATCACGCGCGCCGGCAACCCCGGCACCAGCGAGTAATAAATACATTGCGCTTTCCGCTCTGTCATGACCAATCCATCCTGGCGCAATCGCGCCAAGTGTTGTGACAGCGCCGATTGGCTTAGGGCGACTCTTTCATTTAATTCAGAAACGGTCATTTTGCCTTGTGTCAGATGACAAAGGATCATAAGTCGCTGACGATTCGCCAGTGCCTTCAATACCGCCTCGGCTTGCGCCGCATTCTCGGCCATCGCTTCTAAATCAAACGCCTTTTGCATGTTCATACTAGACATCAAAATCTCTTGCATTAGAAAACTCTAATATTGTATATTAGCAGCCTCTAATTATAGTAATGGAGGTTGGTATGACAATCAACCGTTGGCTTCGAGCAATTGCAGGATTTTTTGTTCTCCTATCCGTCGCTCTCGGATGGTTCGTTCATCCTTATTTTTACCTTTTCACCGCATTTGTCGGACTGAATTTGTTGCAATCGGCATTCACCAACTGGTGTCCTATGATGAGCCTCTTGCGACGCCTTGGCGTCAAAGAAGACTAATACTTGACTGCGAGCGGTATCGACTGGCGAACTGGTGCCGCTCGCACAACTTCAACCAACGTCCCTTCTATGTATCGACCAGCGGAGGAAATATCGCTCAGCGAAACACGCCCAATGGCACCACCTAGGTCGTCACGATCCGACTCGATGCCAACCCGAAAATAATTTGGCGTATGCCCCCAATAGCGATAAGCCTTGCGACTGCCCGCCTCAACCTCAGATTCAAATAGAATCTCAACGCTATTTCCAATCTGTCTAGCCATTTCCGTACGCGCCGTGCGCGCGGCAATCTGATGTAACCGCTGGCTTCGTGCTTTTTTGACCTGATTGTCAACTTGGTTAGGCAAACGTGCTGCTTTGGTGCCACTGCGAGGGGAAAACGAAAAAATGTGGACATGCCCAAACCCCACTTCCTCGACCAACGATACACTGGCCTCGAAATCTTGCTCGGTTTCCCCCGGAAAGCCGACAATGATGTCAGTGGTGACATTAAAATTTGGCACATGCCGTCTTGCCGTTTTGACCAACTCAATAAATTCTGCACGGCGGCAACGACGACTCATGCGGCGGAGCACCGAGTCACTGCCGCTTTGCATCGGCAAATGCATGTGCGGCATCAGACGAGGATTCTCGAACAGCGACCAAAAATTATCTGGCAAGTCCCACGGCTCCACTGAAGCGAACCGAATGCGTGGTATGTCCGTATCTGATAACAAAGCGCCAACCAGCGAGCTTAAATTCTCGCCGATATCACTGCCATAGCCGCCCACGTGCACGCCAGTGAGGACAATTTCGTAAATCCCTTGTGCGTATAGTGATTGTACCTCAGCCACCAACTCAGCAATTGGGCGACTGCGTTCTTCTCCGCGAGCTAACGTCACGACACAATACGTGCATCGATAACGGCATCCATCCTGAATTTTGACAAAGGCTCGATCTCGGTGGCATGAAAAAATTGCTGCGGCATCTGGTTCCGCTGCAGCTTCTGGCATCACCGGCCAATCGAGCAAGTCGCACAGTTTGTCCACCAACAAATCTTTCTCAGGATTCGGCACCACCAGATCAACACCGAGCTGATGCGCCAATTCGTCTGGCGACAAGGTGGCGTAACAGCCACTGACCACCAGGCGTGCTTGCGGATTTTCCCGATGCAATCGACGAAGGCGCTGCCGCGACTTTCGGCTGGCTTCACCGGTCACTGCACAGGTATTCAACACGATGGCGTCTGCTTGGCCAGGGCTCGGTACCAGTGTGATTTGCCGCTTTCGCAATTGGGTCGCCCACTGCTGAAGCTCGGCCTCGTTGAGTCGGCATCCCAAAAAATCGAGATACACGCGCTTCATTGCTGAGGTTCCTTCGGCGCTTGTCCAAGCCACAACGCCAAATGTTTCAATTCTTCAGCGGACAAAGATTCAGCCAATTCAAGTGTTAAACGGCCAGATGGCACTTCCTGCAGTCGAATACTGGCTGTCTGTAACCGATCGTTGTGAAAAAATGCCAGCTCAACAAGTTGTTTTGGCTTGAATGTGCGCAGCACCTTGGCCAGATTGTCCTTATGGATTCGAATTCCATCCAGTGCCACAATTCTGTCGCCCGCGGTCAACCCGGCCTGCCAGGCTGGCGTGCCATCGGTGACAGTTTTGACCAGTGTGCCAGACGGGTCAGACGGGTCCAGTTCAAGTCCCAACTCCGCAACCACAGACTGATGAATGGCCCACTTAGTCTTGTCCTGATAACGTGTTCGAACCCCGATACGTTTTAGTGCATCGATAACTGGCGGCGGATGAGCACCTTCCACGTACTTCTCCCAAATTTCATCCGCATTCTTCAAGCCCAGCTCGGCAAAAATCTCCTTCAAATCCTCTGAGGTATAACCGCGGTTCTGGACCGGAAACGCCTGATACAACTTTCGGTGAACATCTCGAATGGAATGCTTGCCCTGGCTGTCTTGTTGCAATTGTAAATCGAGCCAAAGTGACAGCATCTCGCCTTGGCGATAAATATTCACCGCTCGGTTCCAAGCCTGTTCGCCTTTCGGCGCAATCCACTCGATGAAACTGCTCTCAGCCGGTGACATATGCCGCACGCCCGGCCGTTTTAAATGCTTTTCGACACGTTCACTCAAACGCTTGAGATATTGCTTAGGCGTCAAAATGCCGGCCCTGACCAGCATCAATTCGTCGAGATAGGAGGTGCCGCCTTCCACGAACCACAACAGGTCGGTGTAATTTTCGTCGTTAAACCGATAAGGCACCAACCCCTGCGGTCGGTAGGCTTTGACATTCCATGCATGTACCAGTTCGTGCGAAGCTGTTGCCAAAAAGTCAAAATAGTCCTCTTGCGTCCCGAAACGCCAACGCGGCCTTTGAATGACGGTCGAATTCGGGTGCTCCGTCGCCCCACGCGCGCCATCTGTCGCATGCACCATGAAGATAAAACGGTCGAAAGGAAACTCTCCCCAGTAGGTCCGCTGTGCTGCCGCGATTTTAGCCAAATCCCGGGCAGCGGCATTGATATCCAAATTACTGACACCCCAAACGATCAATTCGAATGATTGACGACCAACCTTAAATTTCACCGATTGATGGAGGCCGGTTTCAATTGGCGAATCCGCTGCTTCATCCCAGTTTTCCGCGCGAAACTCATGCGCACCGCTTCCAGCCGCCAATCCGGAAACACTTCGCCAACCTTTCGGGACAGTCAGCTCTATGTCCACAGGATGCTGTCGAAGCGCTGGTGCATACAGCAGCGTTGTCGAAAGATCCAAGAAAGCGTGAGTGGCATCAATATGACGCGTTCGTGTCCCCAGTGAATTGGCATATAGCCGGTAGCGAATTTCTACCGGCTCACCACGTAAATCCTCAACCTGCCACCGATCTTTTTCCACTCGGCGCACCGGAACACGTCGTCCTGAGCTGGTTTCTGCCACAAGATGCATCACACCATTTGCCAACGGCAGCATCAAATATCGACCGGTCCGCCAGCTTGCCATACGCAATTCCAGCACTTGTTCCGATATTGGCGGCACTAGCATGGTGATCTGGGCTTCATGGTGTGCGGGCTCATCAATGTCAATGTGATAACGCACGGCAGGACGTGCCCATGCCACCGCACTCACTAAGGCCATAAGCCACCACCATCCACGAAATTTCACAAGAGGCGCCATCGTGTTTCCAGTATCAATCATCCGAAGAAAGGCCATATTTTAACCATGAATCACTGGTGTGGCGAGGAAATCCGGTGATGGCTCTCGAACCGACCGTGCCCATCTTAGTGTCACGTTGATGTTATGCTTGGCTAGGCCCGAGCATCCCTAAATATCCCATACGCAATGGACGCCAAAGACGCTTTTCGTCAGCCCCGTCCTCATTTCAGAACGACTTCTAACGTTCAGCTTCTCCGCGACAC
>RFGJ01000612.1 GCA_003696665.1 Gammaproteobacteria bacterium
CTATGAAAGAAAGGAGCCTTAATCGTGACTCGGAAAAAGTTCACTGCTGAAGACAAAGTATCCATCTTAAAAGAATATTTTGAAAAGCAACTCTCAGTTGCTGATGTTTGTGAAAAATATCGCATCCATCCGAACCAGTTCTATAAATGGAAAAAAGAACTGTTTGAAGGCGCTGTTGACACATTCAGCACCAAACGCGGCCGCAAAAAGAAATCGCCGACTGACGATCTCGAATCCAAGCTCAAGGATCGCAACGAGGTTATTGCCGAGCTTTTGGAGGAGAACCTGAAATTAAAAAAGCTCAATGGGGAACTCTGAATCGCCGTCGAGTTCCCCGACAGCTGCGCAATGAGATTTTGGACTATATTGCGTATTGGCGACCTAAAACTCAGCATAAACTGGGGCCGATGTTGTCCATACTCGAGATCCGGCCGAGTAAATACTACAATTGGCAAAAACGCCGGCATCTTGAAACCCGGCACAACGGCCATATCCCAAAGCTCCACTGGCTGTTGGACTGGGAGGTTGATGCCATTGTCGCCTATCGTCAGGCTCATATGGAAGAAGGCTATCGCCGTTTGACCTATATGATGCTTGACGAGGATATTGTTGCCGTCAGTCCGTCGTCGGTGTATCGCGTTTTGAAAAGACATAACCTGCTGCTGACGGCGTGGCGGCATGAAAAAGCCAAAGGCAGCGGCTTTCATCAGCCGAGCCGCCCGCATCACCATTGGCATTTGGATATATCGTACATCAATTTCAAAGGCACTTTTGTTTTTCTGGCCGCTTTAATCGACGGCTATTCCAGATTCATCGTTCATTTTGAAATAAAGCTCTCATTTGAAGCGCTTGATATTGAGATTATGATGGAGCGCGCCCGTGCACACTATCCGAATGAAGAACCGGTTCTCATCACCGATAACGGCCCACAATTCATCGCCAAAGAGTTTGGGCGCTATCTTCAGGAGGTCGGCATCACGCATCGGCGGACTCGGTTTTACTATCCGCAATCAAACGGCAAAATAGAGCGTTTTTTTCAGACCTGTAAAAATGAAGCGGTCAGGCGGCAAAGTTATTTGAGTGTCGATGATTTAATTGAACAGGTTGGGAATTATATCCATGCTTACAATACGATCAGGCTGCATTCGTCGCTTGGCTACATCACGCCCAACGACATGCTGCTTGGACGCCAGGCTGCCATTTTTGAACAGCGTCGTGAAAAGTTGAAACAAGCACAGGAGAATCGAAAACGTCAAAGAACAGAACAATTCATTTTTTCCAAACCGACAAAAGTTTTTACGCGGAGTGAGGAACAAAGTCAAGGCCGTGCCCGCGTTTTGTACGGGCACGCCGCAGGGCAGCCTTGACTTTGTCCGCAACGCAGCGTATCTTTTGTTGTCGGGTTGGAAAAATCAACAAATGTATCACCACCTTAATTAAATGACAGAAATTCCATTTTCGGGTGAACCAAGACAATCCTTAAAGGGAAAATTGCAGAAGGATATGTGAAAAAGGGTATATACGACGCTATATTGGTTGATGAGGGCCAAGACTTCGCTACGGAATGGATGCAAGGCCTATCCCAACTCCTTAATGAGAGGTCAGATAGTTTGCTTTTCTGCTATGATCCTGCCCAGAATGTTTTTGGAAGAAAGAAACCTAATTGGAAAACTGCCGGCTTTAAAGTCCAAGGCAAAAAACCTACTGAATTAAAAAAGAGCTATAGGAATACAGTTGAGATACTTCAAGTAGCGACGAGATTTTGTAAATTAGAAGAGCGAGTAGCTCAAGAACAAAAAACAGACAATCCGATAGATATCACATTATTTCCTGACCCACTTCCTCGGCATGGGAAACTGCCAATTC
>RFGJ01000613.1 GCA_003696665.1 Gammaproteobacteria bacterium
ACGGCTGTCGAAGACCGCCGTAGAGCTGTGGTCTACCCGGCAGAACAAAAGTATGTTCAGACCCAGTACGGCGTTTATGAAACATTATTGTCACATTTCCGAAATCGTCTAAGAGAGAATCGTCCCAACAATAAACTCGTTGTGCTAGGATATAGTTTTAGTGATGAGCACATTAACGCAGTTATCGAGGATAGTATTCGCGCTGAGGGCAGCAACTTAACAGTCTATGCTTTCGTGGGACCAGAAGAGGACGCAGAGGAACAGGAAAATCGTTTTCGCAAAATCGCCGAACGCTGTGATCACCGGTTCAATGTCTTTATGGGTCAACACTCATATATTAGTTCCTCCATTGAGCCTGAAGAGTGGAAGGAGATTAAGAAACTGAATCTCTGGAATTTTGAGGAATTGGTCAACATAATGGTTGGAGATGAACAGTGAGTCAGAACGTCTTGCGCATAGGCCGCGTAATCCAGGTAGATGGGTCTAGAATAATTGGTGAACTGGAGGCATCTGTTGATGATCTTTATCGAACATATAAAAGTCGCAAATATACTATCGGACAAGTTGGCTCAATTGTAAAAATTGAGTCCGGGGATCTCCTGATTTTCGGAATTGTCATTTCCTTGAGAATGGAGGAGATAGACTCTACGCAAGGCAATACATCTGGTCGTACCGAATCATCAGCGAAATGGATGGAAATAGAGCTCTTTGGACAAGGTCATAAGACGGGATTGGGAGAAGCAGAATTTCTTTTCGAACGAGGTATTTCGAGTTATCCATTGCCGGGTCAAGAGATTCACCTGGCGACTGTAGACGAACTTCGTCGGATTTATGCCAAGCCAGACAGGCCAACCATCAAAGTTGGTAGTGTCGGTCAAGCGCGGGGGTTGCCTGTTCATCTGCTGACGAATGAGCTACTTGGGAAACATTTTGCGATACTTGGAACCACCGGTGCCGGAAAGTCATGCGCCGTTGCGCTTCTCATACACCGTATTATAGAGGAATATCCGCACTCACATATAATTCTCCTTGACCCCCACAACGAATACCACAGAGCGTTCGGTGAGAAGGCCGAAATTATTGATCAAACATCACTAGAAATACCTCATTGGCTGCTGACCATAGAGGAGAGCATAGCGCTTTTCATAGGTCGAACGGAACACGCAGCAACTAATCAGGCGAATATTCTTAAGGATGCGATTCTGAGGGCACGAAAAAGTTTTTTTGCTCAGGCCGAACCTACTAAGAAGATTACTGTAGATACGCCAGTGCCTTATAAGCTGGGCGATCTAGTCAAAAATATTGAGGAAGAAAAGGGTAAACTGAGCCCATCAAAATCTGAATCACATGTGAAAATACTTTCTAAGATTAGAACTCTGCAGGAAGATAAACGTTTTGAGTTTCTTTTACGTCCTGATAATAATGTCTGTGACAATCTTGCTGGGCTTTTGGGAAGATTATTCCGGATACCAGATCAGGGAAAGCCGTTAACGATTATAGACTTATCTGGTGTGCCGTCGGATGTTGTAGATGTAGTGGTGTCGGTACTTTGTCGCACCATTTTTGATTTTGCTCTTTGGAATCCCAGGCGGTCTGAGATTCCATTATTTCTCGTATGCGAAGAGGCGCATCGTTACGCGCCGAGGAGCCAAGAGGCGTCCTTCCAGCCGACGAAGCGTGCGCTAGCGCGCATTGCGAAGGAAGGAAGGAAATATGGTGTTGGGCTCGCCCTCGTGACACAAAGACCATCCGAACTTTCAGAGAGCATACTTTCTCAATGTAACACGATTATCGCTCTTCGGATGAGTAATGAGCAGGATCAGCACTTTGTACGAAGAGCACTTCCAGATAGCGTTAGAAGTCTGGTTGATGCTCTTCCAGCGCTGCGCACGAGGGAGGCGCTTGTAGTCGGTGAAGGAACTGCAGTTCCGGTACGGATGGTCTTTGACGAAATTCCGGAAGACAGGCGACCGCATAGCGCAGACGTTCCATACGCCGAAGCGTGGAAGAAGGAATGTGGTAATGACGAAATGGTGAGGGATGTTGTGGAGCGCTGGCGAAATCAACAGCGATGAAGTAGATTTTGAGAGATTTTACTCGGCCGCGGGCTAGTGGAGAAGTAAACAACGATGACCCTGTCGGTGGAAAACAACAACTCGTACTACAACCCGGA
>RFGJ01000614.1 GCA_003696665.1 Gammaproteobacteria bacterium
AAGAAAAGTTCACTCCCAACGCAAAAGCGATGGTTCTCAATAAAACCATTGAAGAAGCATGCAATGAGATTCCTGACGCAAGTGTAAGAATGATTATCTCATCACCGCCCTATAACATCGGAAAAGCCTATGAGCGAGCGACCGATCTTGAAACCTATCTAGGGTGGCAAACCGAAGTTATTGAGCGGCTTGTGGAGAAGCTGGATGAAAACGGTAGCATCTGCTGGCAGGTTGGAAATTACATCAAGGATAAAGAGGTCTTTCCCCTCGACATATATTTTTATCCCATCTTCAAGAAGCTGGGCCTCAAACTACGCAATAGAATCATCTGGCATTTTGGACACGGACTGCATGCAAAAACTCGGTTTTCTGGGCGCTATGAAACTCTGCTTTGGTTTACCAAAGGGGATGACTATGTATTTAACCTCGATGCGGTAAGGGTTCCTTCAAAGTATCCAGGAAAGCGCCACTACAAAGGCGAAAAGAAAGGGCAGCCCAGCGGTAATCCGCTTGGCAAGAACCCTTCGGATGTGTGGGAAATCATTGCTCAGGAATGGGAAAAAGGAATGATCGACATTCCCAACGTAAAGGCGAACCATCCAGAAAAGACCGAACACCCTTGCCAATTCCCCGTCGAGCTTGTTGAACGGTGCGTGTTGGCGCTCACCGATGAGGACGACTTGATCCTTGACCCATTTGGAGGGGTTGGCACAACCTTATTGGCAGGCATTAGGCGCAAACGCAGGGTGATTTGCGTGGACAAGGAAGCCGATTACTGTCGGATCGCAAAGCAAAGGTTGGAAATGTTGCTCTCCGGCCAGCTCAAAGTTCGTGAGATTGGGACTCAGGTTTTCAAGCCCAAGGGAACTGAAAAGGTATCTCAGGTTCCGATTGAATGGCAACAGGAGAAACGGGCTTAGGGAGCTATTCCGATCACTAGCACGGGGATGTCTATATTCGACACCCCCCTTTGCTCCAGGTCCCAAACAAACTGTTCATAGAAGGAAACTCCTGTGGACATTTCCTTTTGGAGTTCCTTGGTCGGGACTATCTCGATTCCATACTCTATATGCCCCATTTTCTTAAAAATGGTCATTTTGGCGCATACATTATACACCATGAAAGAGTACTTGCCGAACTGTACCTCAACACCAACTTTGTCTTTGACAAAATCCATTTCACGATAGCCAACAAAGTCAAGGGTTAGCAGGGGAGCCAAATCCTCCGTCTGCATATCCTTTCCGAAAGAGAAGCGGTTATTTCCCCGGTTGCAGCAAACCAGGCCCTTTTCTTTCAATGTTTTTAAGACAGCTTGAGGGGATTTGATCTTGAATGGCAGGTCTTCACATCCGCTGAGCTTTTCAGCAATAAACTCGACCATTAACCTTTGAGTCTTAAACTTGGCTCTGCATTTAAGAATTTCATCTGCAACTTGCGCTAGTTGGCAAACTTCATCCGAAATCAGATCATATTGACAAGGGATTTTGACAGGCTCCCACCCCTTTGCACCCAACTCATCTTTTATGGCTTTGTTCATTTCAATGGGTGAATACAGCTCCACCCCGTTCATTGTCTTTTCTTTGCTTGTCTTCTTTTCCAATGAATGTGCATCTACCGCCCGTATAGCTTCCACGACTTCGCCATATAGACGTTGCTTTTTTGTTTTGATCTGGTCGCCGCCATTAAAGGAATACTCAGCAACAATCCTCATACCCACCCTCCTAGAATCCGCAACAGTAAACAAAAATCGAGGGCGCATAAAGCGCCATCGATTCAACTCTATGAGTAAACGGCTTGGCCATAAGGCGGCTTCTTCATTCGCGATCGGCAAAGCTCAGTGGTGATGGCCACCCGGGCCATGCACATGCCCATGCTGCAGCTCCTCGGCCGTCGCAT
>RFGJ01000615.1 GCA_003696665.1 Gammaproteobacteria bacterium
CTGGCTATCAACCTGGGCACAGAAAGCGTGCTGGAAACATCCATCGCCCTGCATCACACCTATGGCGTTCCATACATTCCCGGCAGCGCGCTCAAAGGGCTGGCGGCCTCCTTTGCTCACCAACATCTGGACGGCGATGAGTGGCGCAAAGAGAGCGGATGGGCACACAAAGAACTTTTTGGCACCACGGAACAGGCGGGCTGCGTTACTTTCTTCGACGCGCTTTATCGTCCGCCAGAATATTTTCAACAGGGAAAGCCCATCACCCCTTTACGCCCCGACATAATTACCGTTCATCATCCAGAATACTATCGAGGCGAAGACACCCCGCCATCCGATTGGGACAGTCCAACCCCCATCCCGTTCTTGACTGCCACAGGAAAGTATCTCTTTGCTATTTCTGGCCCAGAAGAGTGGGTCAACGTCACCTTTGACATTTTGGAACATGCCTTGGAGGCTAAAGGAATTGGTGCGAAAACGTCCAGCGGCTACGGGCGCATGTCATTTGTCGATGATACCCCCTCCGTAAAGATGCCTCTGGTGAAGGAATTTTCACCAACACGCATGCCTGCCCCTAACGACCGATTCAAAGGGATTGTTTTCGATTGGGATAGCAAGGGAGTCTACCTTGAAATACCAGGCCTTGACCCCGATGACTTCTGGGCCTTCATACCAGCCAGTGAGTACCCTTCAGAACACAGGTTCCAGTCAGGGCAAAGGATAAAATGCGTGGTCACCAAGGTCAATGGAGACGAAATCGTGTGCGCATTGGATTGAGCAGAACAGGAAGTTGTGTATGCTAAGATGCGGCTGATAGAGGCAATTCTCTCGAGGTGAGTCTCCCAACATTCCTGTCAGAGACAGGAGCGTCCTTTCGATACAGGAATAACCCCATGAGCAAAACATATTCACATATGATTCTCCTCTCCGGCGAACAGACCGCCCCTAACCTGCTCGCCGCGCGTTACTATGCCCCTGAAAAAGTGTACATCCTGCACACCGATTTCTGGAAGAGCAAGTTGATGGCCGAGCGGCTGGCAATGCGTCTGGAGAGCATGTTCCCGGAAACACGGGAAGTAGCCGCATTTCAACCGGGGAAAGTGACTGAAACCGTCTCCGAACTTCTGGATGAATTACCGGATTTGGTCGTCAACATTACCGGCGGCACAAAGCCGATGTCCATCGGAGCATTACAGGCAGCCCAGCGTGCAGGGAAAGATGTCATCTACGTCCGCAGCCAGGGCGGGAAAACCGAAATCGACACGTACACTTTCTCCAAAGATGGTCATTCCAGAGTACTTGTCACTCACCAAGTCATGGACGCCATCTCCCTGGAAGACTATCTGGTCTCGTATTTTGGCACATCCTACCAGGTGACCGGCGTGCGCGGCAAAAAGGGGACGCTCGGACGGGCATTCGAGGAAGCCATTGAGCAGGCTCTCCAACCCCCAGTGGTAGATGAAATCCACATGGGCTGGAAGCACGAAAGCGGCGCCGTAGACGTGGATGCCGTCATACGCTGTAACAACCAGGTT
This sequence comes from Gammaproteobacteria bacterium, assembly GCA_003696665.1. Classification (NCBI taxonomy): domain Bacteria; kingdom Pseudomonadati; phylum Pseudomonadota; class Gammaproteobacteria; species Gammaproteobacteria bacterium. The sequence goes on from RFGJ01000615.1 coordinate 1,536, forward strand.
GGCATCATGGAAATCAAGACTGGCAGCAAAGCACGCTCAGCCGAAGGCATCAAGCAACTGGCTCTGGCTGGCGGTCAGCGCTTCTTTGGCACCTATGCTCGGCGCTTTCTGGTCGTCAATCAGGATTGGACTCGCCTGAGCAATTTAAAAGCCCTGGCTGAGGCGCTTGACATCACCGTACTCGAATTGCCAGAATATCGGGAGCCGCGTCCGCTTCGCTCCGAGGAGATTCAGACCCTGAAACAAGCCATCTACTCCAGGCTGAGCAAACCCGCCAGATACGTACAATGGGAGGTCGTTCGGCAAAAGGTAATCGAGCAATGCGCCAGGATGCAATACTTTCTCAGCACCTATGACGAACGCAAATTTCAGGAACAGGCAGGTGATTGGGAAGCGGGAGACCAGATGATAGATTTTCTCAACAAGTCTATCGGGGAAACCCGCGACAGGATTCTGGAAGACCTGGCAGCCTGGGAGCCGCCCGCGGAGACATCCAGCCTGACCGATATCATCCAATCTGCCATCGAAATGATTGACAATGGTCCGCATTGCAAAAATTGGGGCGACAAAAAAGCCTGTGAAAGAGTGACCAACGCCTTGCGCTCTTACATAAAAGCAGAATGATTCTACGCAAAATCGCCTCATTACCCATCTCTTTCACCCACTTCAGACCAGCGGCAACATCACGGATGCAGGATTGAGTCAATCAACCTCATTTACTTGCCCCCGCCTCGCACCGCCCCCCCGCCATGCCTTGAAATCACCGCAACTATCAATGTACAAAGTGTGCGCAAACCGGTATAGAAAAGTTCGAGAGGTACCTCATGTATTGGACAAAAATAGTCACTTTCGTATTCGAAACAATTCTGCAAGAAATAGTCGTCGTGGCTGCTGGGGTGCTTTTTGCCCACTTCGTCAGACGAAAAGTAGATGAGTGGCGCTTTGGCAAATGGCAGGTTATCCTGAAACGCGGCGAACAAGAGATTCTCAAACGCCGCATTTCCGCTCCAAAGGTGAAATCCATTCTCGATGAGCCTTCTGAATTGGATGATTTTCTCAAAGGAGTGGTCAGCCCCTACGCCTGGATACACTGCGACATCATTGAAAAGGGCGAAGAACTGGGGTTATTGAAAATTGACCACCAGAGCCGCCGCTTCATTATTGACCTGGACAAAAACCCTTCTGGAAACAAAGATTTGCGATTTCCGATTGACGATTGACGATTTTCGATTGCCGATTGCGAATCATAAACCGACAATCGCAAATCGCAAATCATAAATCTAAAATCATAAATCGCAAATCTGAAATCGCAAATCTGAAAATGCTCACCTCCCTCGTTATCCGCCTGCAATCCGCCGAAGATGCCGGCCTGACCTTTGGGAACGGACGCGCCGTGCATGGCCTGTGGTTCAGCCTGTGGCAGCAAGTAGACCCCGAACTGGCTACCCGCCTGCACACCCAAAACGGCGCCCCTCCCTTCACCCTCTCCCCCTTGATGGGCCTGCCGCGCCCCCGTCAGGGACACATCTCGGTTCGCAAGGACCGCCCCACCTGGTTTCGTATCACCACCCTGACCGAAGAACTTTCTACTGCCGTGAAAGAGAACTGGCTGCCCGCCCTTCCGGAAGAAATCGAATTGGCGGGGGTACGCTGGCGCGTGACCGGTTACACCGACGACCCCGCCGAACACCCCTGGGCAGGGAGGGCGCGTTACAGCCAACTTGCCAATCAGCGTTTGTTCGGCAAAGAACAGCCTAAATCCTGGCGGCTGCGTTTCGAGACTCCGGCGGCCTTCCACGGCTCGGCAGGACACCTGCCCTTCCCTCTGCCCGATAGCCTGGTCAAATCCTGGCTGCGGCGCTGGAACGCCTTCGCCCCCATTGCCCTGCCCGATGACTTATCCGACCGGACGCGCTCCGGCGTGGTGGTCAGCGCCTACAACCTCAAAACTGTCCCCGTGCGCCACGGAAAACGTCTGATTGTAGGCTGCACCGGATGGGAGAAACTTTACACCGTAAACTTGCACCCGGCCATGCGCGCCGCCCTCAACCTTCTGGCACACTATGCCTTCTACTGCGGTAGCGGGGCTAAAACCACCCAGGGGATGGGAATGACGCGAATTGAGGATTGACGATTTTTGATTGACGATTTTTGATTGACGATTGCCGATTATCAAATCTAAAATCGTAAATCGCAAATCCAAAATCTAAAATGACCTTGCTCAAACAAGCCACTGCGTTGGATAACCTACACCGCGCCTGGGAGGAAATTGCCGAAAACAAAGGCATTGCCGGCGTAGACGACATCACCATCAAACGCTGGCAGCGCAACTATCAGGAACGGCTACACGCACTTTCCATCAACGCCCGAAACGGGACGTACAAACCCCGCAAATTACGCCTGCGCCGTATCCCCAAGAAAACTCCCGGTGAATATCGCATCCTGCGCATCCCTACCGTCACCGACCGGGTCTTGCAGCGTGCCGTATTGCAAGTACTCTACCCCATCTATGAGCCCCGTTTCCTGGATTGCAGTTATGGCTACCGCCCCGGCCGCAGTTTGAAAGACGCTGTCCAGCGTATCATACTGTGGCGTGTCAACGAATACGAACACGTCCTGGATGCCGACATCGATGACTTCTTCAATCAAGTGGACCATGCTATTCTCCTGAATTTTCTCCGCCAGGATTTACCCGACCAATCCCTCTTCACTCTGTTCCATGCCTGGCTCAAAGTAGGGCGGACATCCCCGGAGGAAGCGCGCGGCATCCCTATGGGGTCACCTATTTCTCCCTTGTTCGCCAATGTCTACCTACATCGTCTGGATATGGCCCTCAAGGAACTGGGATTCCCCATAGTGCGCTACGCCGATGACTTCGTAGTCTTCTCCGAGACCAGTGCAGGAATCGAGCAAGCCTATCAGCGTGTGGAACAAATCCTGAACCGTCTCGAACTGCACTACGAACCAGCCAAAACCCGCCTGACCACCTTTGAAGATGGATTCACCTTTGTGGGCGTACACTTCCAAAATGATTCCTACGAGTATGTGTGGAAAGGCAAACGCGTTGAAGTCCACGGCGATGAAGTAGATTGGCTCTTCAGCCAATACGGCCCGGATTATGATTGATGATTTTTGATTGATGATTGGCGGTTTGGAGGATAATTGATGAACAAAGATGCATTACAAGCCCGGACGAAGCGGTTTGCCCTTGAAAGTATCCGGCTGGTGGATACACTGCCGAAAAGCAAAACCGCCGATGTGTTAGGGCGTCAACTGCTGCGCTCGGCTACGTCGGTTGCGGCGAACTACCGCGCCGCCTGTCGCGGGCGCTCGAAGGCAGAATTCATCGCCAAACTGGGGATTGTGGTCGAAGAAGCCGATGAGAGCATGTTCTGGTTGGAGCTAATGGCCGACGCAGGCCTGGCAGAATCATCCCGGCTGCAGCCGCTCATCCGGGAGGCTGACGAATTAACGGCTATTTTTGTGGCCTCCCGCAAAACAGCGCAGAGGAGATTGTAGATTGTTGATTGACGATTTTCGATTGCCGATTGCGAATCATAAACCGACAATCGCAAATCGCCAATCATAAATCTAAAATCATAAATCGCAAATCTAAAATCGTAAATCCCATGTCCACCCTCTACGTTACTGAACCCGGCGCACGCATCGAAAAAGAATACCATCGTCTCCTGGTCACCAAAGACGATGAAGTCCTGTTACGCGTCCCGCTCCGAAAAATTACCGCTGTCGTCCTGGTTGGGCGCGTGGGAACGACCACTCCTGCACTACACGCCCTCTTGAATAATCGCATCCCCCTGATGCTCGTCAGCCGCACCGGGAAATTGTTGGGCCGCTTGCGCCCGCCCACCGCATCCAATCTCCCCCTCCGACAGGAACAGTTTCGC
>RFGJ01000616.1 GCA_003696665.1 Gammaproteobacteria bacterium
ATTTCCGCCTGGACAAACAATCCGGGGCGTAGGGGCGCTTCCCGCTTTGCCCCGTATAGGCCAAACGGATCGTCCAGTCGAGCGATTACATACAGCACGCGATTGCGCTCATCTATCTTCGCTTCACGACGCACCAAAACCGCTTGCCATGTGCGAACTTCACGTCCGTTATCTGCCGTAAGCGTCACAGACACAGGGGCATCTTCGCTGATCGGTCGTAAAAATGGCACATCCTGCTCAAGCACGGGCAGGCGCACTTCGACCGCATCGACTGAAAAGATGGTCGCCAACTGGGCGCCGGGCGAAACGAACTGTCCCAAATCTACATTAACACTTTCGACAAAGGCATCGTACGGCGCCACAATTTTGGTTTTTTCCAAATTGCGCTGTGCCCGTTCCAGTCCAGCCCGTGCGATGGCGACACTGGCCTCGGCCTGAGCCACTTGCGGCAATTTCAACGCCAACGGCGGTGCTTTGTCCAGAGGCCGCCCCGTCAACTTCCACTCTTCACGCGCCTGTTCTGCTTGCGCTTGCGCTTCTTGCAAGCGCGCCAACTCGGCGTCTAAGCGCGCCTGTGCTTCATGGACAGCAATTTCATAGTCACGCGGATCTATGGTCGCCATCCATTCGCCTTTTCTGAAAAATCCACCATTCTCCAGTTTCGGAGAAATGTCCCGAATGGTCCCCGACACTTGCGCCACCAAAACAGTCCGCGTCTTGGCCACAACGGTCCCCTGGGAAGGAATCGAGAAATGCACTTGCATCGGAGACAATGGCACAACTTCTACCAACGGGGCCACCGGTTTGGCTTGTTTCTGGGGTGGCGCTTGGCGCATTGCGCTCAGTAGTTGAAAGACGCCGAATGAGATGGCCAAAATCACAATCACCGCACCAAAGATCACCCATTTTTTGGGCGGTACCACCGTTTCGGTGTCAAATTGTACTTCCGACTTTTGCACGGGGGGGATGGACCTGTTCGTCACCGTACTGCCTCCTAAAGAAAAACGGTGTGACACAAACTTGCGCTCTATTCTAGCGGAGTTTTTCAATGGCACTTTGAAAAAAGTGTTAAGAAGTGTAACGTGATGACACTCTCGCTTGTCTACGGCGTATTGGCTGTTACACTAGGCTCAGACTGGATCAGGGTGCTCAGAAAAATGAAGCCTATCGTTGTGTTAACCACCTTACCGGCAACTCATGATGCCGCCAGCTTTTCGCAAAAACTGGTCAAGGCCAAATTGGCCGCCTGTGTGAACGTTCTGCCGGGGGTCGAATCGCATTATGAGTGGCAAGGCGAACTGGTGACCGATACCGAAAAAGTGCTTTTCATCAAGACACGAGCAGACAAGCTGACACAGCTCAAAGAATTTTTCGACGATGTCCACCCTTACGAGGTGCCGGAGCTTGTTGTCTTGCCCATCCTCGCTGAGGACGTTCCATATGTTCACTGGCTGAATCAGGTTCTGGGATAAAAAAGCATGAAGTCCTTTGTCCAAAATTTCTTATTTGTACTCTTGCTCGGCGCGGTCACGCCAGTGTATGCGATCGATCTTTCCGGTCTTGCCAGCAATGAAGACGAGCATTTAAAGCGCGAGTTGGCTTTCCAACCATCCGTTGAAATTTTGGATGAGCAGCTTGTGCTTCGTTATCAGATTGCGGATGACTACTATCTCTACCGGCAACAATTTCAGTTCAAAGTGGCTGACGGGCGTATTGGTTTTCCGGATTGC
>RFGJ01000617.1 GCA_003696665.1 Gammaproteobacteria bacterium
AAAGGCGTATTTTAAAAAGTGTAAAGAACGGCCGTTATGTTCGAGGGTAACGGCCGTTTCTGCTTCAACTCCGTCACACCCCAGAGACACTGGTGCAATACCTCCTGTAATACTCCCGCAAACAGCGTGCCGACTCCTTGTCGAAAGCTCATCAGGCAAATCACTCCACCATTTTGTACGTATTTTCCATTCTTGCAGAAATTACTGGATTTTGATGGCAATTTGCCCTTGACACAATAACTATTATTGATAGAATACCCACCGCTCGAACAGCAAAAAGCGATTCATTCGGCAGCTTACCAGAGGAAACAAGGGAATTTCAACGAATTTTCAAAATTGCTCAAAAAATCCCTTGACACCCACAAAAAACGTGATATAATCCTAGCTTGTCGATTGATAAAAAAGATGTCGTCACCAAACAGGTGAAACATCACTACAAACGAGAAGTCAAGGTCGCGAAAGAAGACGATTCTTCGCAGTAGCAACAGGGAATCGCAAATCTTTTGGGGCCATTTTTTTATCCAAAAATTTGGTCTTGACATCAAAAAAGTTTGTGATAAAATTCGCGGCCTTGTGCGGACCTTAACAACTGAAGAGTGACAGAAACAGCAACAAGTGCCAACTTGAGTTTTGGTTCAAATGTGAAACGTAGTTCCGTGAGATAATACGGAAACAAACTTTCTACGGAGAGTTTGATCCTGGCTCAGGATGAACGCTAGCGGCGTGCCTAATGCATGCAAGTCGAACGGGATCCCTTGGACTCGTCTGAGGGTGAGAGTGGCGAACGGGTGAGTAACACGTTGGTGACCTGCCCCAGAGTGGGGGATAACCACTGGAAACGGTGGCTAATACCCCAGATGTTATCAGGGTTAGAGACCTGATAACTGAAGCTCCGGCGCTCTGGGAGGGGCCTGCGGCCCATCAGCTAGTTGGTAGGGTAATGGCCTACCAAGGCGAAGACGGGTAGGGGGCGTGAGAGCGTGGCCCCCCACACTGGTACTGAGACACGGACCAGATACCTACGGGTAGCAGCAGCAAGGAATATTGCGCAATGGGCGAAAGCCTGACGCAGCAACGCCGCGTGGAGGATGAAGGCCTTCGGGTTGTAAACTCCTTTTCTGGGGGATGAGGAAGGACAGTACCCCAGGAATAAGTCTCGGCTAACTACGTGCCAGCAGCCGCGGTAAAACGTAGGAGGCGAGCGTTATCCGGATTTACTGGGCGTAAAGCGCATGCAGGCGGTCTTCTAAGTCGGACGTGAAAGCTCCTGGCTCAACTGGGAGAGGCCGTTCGAAACTAGGAGACTTGAGGGTGGCAGAGGAGAGTGGAATTCCCGGTGTAGTGGTGAAATGCGTAGATATCGGGAGGAACACCAGTGGCGAAGGCGGCTCACTGGCCCGATACTGACGCTGAGGCACGAAAGCGTGGGGAGCAAACAGGATTAGAAACCCGTGTAGTCC
>RFGJ01000618.1 GCA_003696665.1 Gammaproteobacteria bacterium
TCTTGGTTCCTGGAATCTTCTCTTGCTGCTGTTCAACGATTCCAGCCATCTCACCTGCCGAGCCAATAACCGATTCATTGGCCGACTGCACACTTGTCTTGTCAGACAATTGGGCATACTTCTTTCCGTCAATCTCAACAGGCTTGAAACGACTTCTATGCGTTTTCGGAATCGAAGTCCATGAACGCCTACGGCCTTTCGCGGTTAGCGCAAACCCTTCGTCATCGGTCTTGATCTCAATTGGCTTGGCAGCATTTTCCTTCATTTTGGTTGCAACGCGCTCTTGCAATGCATCCTCAGCCGTACGTACTTGAACCGATCCGCCAGCGCCGGCGGCGGCCTTGGCTGCCTCAATGACCTCTGGCCTACCATCAGTCAAAACATCTTGAACAACCCTGCCTTCCTTATCGCGGGCGGTAACAACGGTGTCAGATTGCGGCTTCTGATTGATTCCGTACCCAAGAACATCGCCAAGCTTACCATTCAGGGCATCGCGCAATGCCGAGACATCACGATAGATCAACTTTCCTTCTGGAATATCCGCCACCATCGCGCCCTGGGGAATTTCAGGCATTGGCGAACCAGGTGTTATCAGAACAGCAGGCTTGCGCCCTTCCTTAAAAGCATCCAACTGCGCCTTGATTGCGCTCTCCGGTTCGGGAATAGGTAAATCTGGCTGCTGCTGTTCAGCAAGCGCCTTATCAAACTGGGATGAAAGCCTTTCAACATCAGACCTTGCATCTTGCAAGTCAGACTCGAAAACAAAGCGATTGCCCTGGTTTGCGTTGTCTTCAGCCGCACGCAACCTTGCCGACCCTCTTGCTGTGAGAACGTCAATAGGTGTCGTCACAAGCTCGCCGCCAGCTTCAGCAACAAGCTCGCCGGCACTCACATCCTTGCCAGCAGCCTTTGATCCCAAATACTCGCCGCCGGCCCCTCCAGCCATCTGAATAGCTGCCTGATTGAAGATATTGACAAGCTCACCAGACAGCTTGCCCTTTAGTGCCTTGGGAGCAATAAACTTGGATGCAGCGCCGCCGGTCAATCCATCAACCGTTCCAACGAATGCCGCGTGCAAGGCCGATTGTTTGGCTAGCTTGTTCATCAATTTACGATCATCAAGCGCTCGTGCGACAGCATCGGCATCAGTGGTATCAACACCGTGCTCACGCAACCCGTTCATTATCTCCATTGCGAAATCGACAGCGCCAGACCCAGCGCCAAGGCCAGCGGCAAAGCCAACCGGCCCTGCCGCCGCTCCCGCCGCGCCGGAGGCAAGCGCAGCAATCGAAGGGGCCGCACTGCGCGCCGACACTTCCAGCACATACCGCGCAGGATTGCGCATGACGTGCTTCATAACTTCAGAAAGATCATCAGACTGAAGTGCCTTCTCCACGTCTGGTGAATGATGGACCTTGCTTGTCTCACTAATCAACTTGGCCGTTTCACGCAATGCCTTCTTTCGCGCATCGGATAACGTTTTTTGAAGCGATTTCTTTACTTGTGATGCAGCATCTCGCGATTCAGCACTAGGTTGCAGGGCGTTGGTATCGAATCCGACCAATTGCTTGCCGTGCTTATCAACAGGAAGGTTGGAAATGGCGCTAATTCCAAACCCCCTCGATGGGTTGAATTGCTTGCCTTGGGAAGGTCCAGCAAGATCAGCAATATCCAGGTTTTCCGATGGTTCGTTTCCAAGGCTGACGCTTTTAGCCGTTGCAGCATCAGCCTTCAGAAGATTGGCTGCTGCCAGCACATCCTTAGCACCGGCTTTTGCCAGTTCTCCCAAATCTCCATAACTGGGAGCTTCTGAGAAATCTTTGATTGGCGGTCCTTGATGGACAACTTCATCCTCGAAAACAAAGCGCGGCATTGCGCCCGTATCGCTTTCGGTCGTGCTGCCATTGTCGCTCAATGGTGTATCTGTCGCATTGCTGGTTTTTAGCTCATCCTCGAAAACAAACCTTGCCATCTATTGAACCTCAACCCACCGCGTTCCGTCAGATTGGTACCGCTTGCCCGTTGCCCTATCGACCAAGACACGACCTTTGTTGGCGACTGGATCAGGCATGGGCTCCTGTTGCGTTGTTTGTGCCGGCTGCGCTGGTTGTGTTGTTTGTGCCGGCTGTGCCGGTTGTGTTTGCGGAATGCCAACACCGCCCTTAGCTTGGTTGAGAATCTGCAATGCGCGCTGGTGTATCCATTCATCCCTGGTTAAACCGCCATACGCCTTTTTGGTCGCGTCAGGACGCAGGATGTTAGGCCCAAGGGGGTCGCGTGCGTCAGCTTCCTCTTGAGCTATTGAGATAGCCTTGTCCAGATCAATGTTGTTTGCGGCCCTTGAGGGGGTGTTCCATCTGTATTCTGGAGCAACAATGGAATTGCGCCATTCGGTATAGTCGGGGGCATTGTCACCAGGCACGAGATTCCCAAGCGGATCTTTCTTCCCGAACTGCGTGAAATAAGACTGACGCAAATCGCTTTCTTTGACCTTCTGCCCATTGCGCAGAACAACAAGGCCGGCATTGTCCTTTCCGCCGCTTGTATCCCGATACAGCACCTTTCCGGTGCGTGGATCGACCAACGACTTGCCGACAACAACAGGCTTATTTTTCGTGCTTGATGTATCTACATATTCAAGATCAAACGGACGCACCGAGCCATCCTTGTTGATTGCAGCATAAATAATGCGTCCCGTCTTTTTATCCCTAGTCGGAACAACCTTGACAATTTCGCCATGCCTCGCCTTGGTTATCAACTGAGCAACCGGCGTTGTATCAACACCATACTTCTCACTCAATTGCGCCAGAGCAACCGGCAAAAGATCATGGCCTGAGAATCCAATATACGGGTCGTTCTTGTCAGAGGAACGATTGAAAGACATAACCGACTCTCGACCATCGCCCTCTTTCAAAACAGCAACCATCTTATTGCCTTCAGGTGTGGCTACACCTTCAAAATGACTGAACTTCCGGCCTGTCTGATCATGGTCAATGAAATCGTGAGGAATGAGATCGTGCCGCTTGAACATGTCCGTATATTCCTGGGGAGACAGGTCTTTTGTTCCACCATCGGTCTTTAACAGATATTCCGTCATCAGGGCAGACAGCTTCTTACGCCCTTCGCGCTCCAACTTGAGCCGCTGTCTTTCTTCCTCTCGGTACTGGTTTTCCTTTTCCGCCTCTTTCGCTTGGCGCAGTGCAAGGCCGGTCTGAACCCCGCCTTGAAAGCCGCTAGAAAACCCTGCAATCCCAAAGCCCATGATTGCGCCTCCTTACAAGAACGTTGCTATACCAAGGCCAAGGCCGGTGCCAATCAGATTATACAAAGCATTCTGGTTTTGTTGGTAAATCTGTTGATTCATCATGTTGCGCTGATTCGCAAGGCCGGCTGAATAACCCATAGAGCTTAGAGCATCAGCACCCGTCCCCTTGGCGAGTCCAAGCAGCCCCATTTGAGCATTGCGCTTCAACTCGACAGCAGTGGACCTTGCATTATTGCTTGCTCCGGTAATTGCCTTGGCTGCATTCAAGGAGCTTGCCCTATTCAAGGCCCGCCTTTCTTGCGGGTCAATCTGCAACCCGTAACGAGAGGCCGTTCGTCTTTCCACACCCTTTGAAACTTGTAACCCCTGCGATGCCAGCTTCTTGGCATCATGGACGGTCTGTCCGACGAATTTCGGCTTTGTGATCTGGATCAACTGGTCCTCAAGCGGCTTGTAGATGCGCTTATAGTCCCCATACATTTCACGGGAGATTTCAGCCAGTTTGTTGCTTGCGTATGTGTCTGGTGTAGGTGCTCCACCGCCCATGATTTACACCCCCGGTATCCCGTAGCCATATCCTTGGAACTTCTTTATTCCAGGGCCGTTGTAGCCTTCCTGATATGATCCAGACAGATCATTGCCCGATACCCCAGAATTTGCAGGAAAAGAAAGACCAGGCGCTCCCAGTGCCATATATGTTCCAATCGCAGTCCCCGCAACATTGCCCAAAGCATTGTCTTGAAAATTATTCAACTCAGCGGTTGCAGCAGCCTGTGATAGTCCGAGTCTTGCCGAATCCTTGTAACCCGCTGTACCAATAGACTTAATGCCTCGTCCAACCTGAATCGCATTCCCAAGGTTTGATACACGATCGGCCTTGATCTGATTGCTCATACCAGCGACGGTTTTGCCGATTGCTGCGCCTCGTGCGCCGCTTTTCGTCATGGCAGCAAACTTTCCGCTGTTCGGATTGATGCCGGCAGCAAAAGCATTCGTCCGCTGTGAAGCCAATGTCTTATCTACAGCTTGCGAAGCCCCGGCATTGGCCTGACCAAGCTTTATGCCACGGCGGTACTTCTCGCTCGTCAATTCTTTGACGAATTTCTTTTCAAGTGGCTGAAATCGCTTTTTATAGTCCATCCATTGCTGCATGGCGAGATCAGCCATTGCCCGTTCACCTGGGCTTACTTGAACATAGCTTCCACCGCCCATATCAGACCTCCTTTCGGTAAACTGTATAGTCCACCCGCCAACCGCCACGGCGCTCAAATCCACGGCGCTTAGACTTGAATGTGATGAACGTACAGTTAGCGCCTCTAGCCAGTCCTTCTACTTCTTCGCCAAACTTTTCTTGTGCGCGCCCATCCGGTGAATAGGCCAGCCATACAAACAAACCTTGCTCCCCTGTAAATGGAGACTCGATCAACTGAACGACAATGAATCCATAGTCATCATCATCTGGCATATAGATATGCGCCGATCCATTGACACATGCAGCATATACATCTTCAGGCTTCCAATCCCAATCACCATCAATGCGAATCTGCTCTATGTCATCGCGAACACGATCCCATACATGGCGAATATCTACAGCCTCAATTGCCAACCTATCCCCCAAAAACCAAAGCCCCGCCAACATGGGCGGGGCTCAAGCATTTTACCATAAAACGGTAGCCCATATTTCACGGGCTGTCAATTTAGCGGAATCTCGAAAACGGCGCGGTTCTCTCATCCCATACGATACTTTCAACTTCCGCAGTAGTCGTTGCAGCGTCAATTTTCTGATGCAACATCCATTTATGCCTCAATCTAGCCGCAATCCGTTCACCAAGCTCCTTCACCATAAGCCGGACTTCACTTACTGGGATATTGGTATGCACAACATTGTGATAGTCCCTAATGTCCATTGTCGTCTGGCCGGACATTTCCGCAATCAAGACACCATCATATAGTCGCCTGACATCTTCAGGCTTGCAGTCCATGTGTATTCCATTGGCGCACGTATAGCCATGCGCGTCCTCACCATTCATGTGCATCTTGATACATTTCTTAAAAGTAGATTTCAGCCCATCCAAACTCATAGCATCTTACTCCCGATGATTTGATTGCATCGCACTTCAAAATTGCGAACATACAAATTATACGAAGCATTGTTTGTTCTGCCTTGCAATTCAATAGTGTCGCCGGAATTTATGCTTATAGATACATTCTGGCTTTTCCATGAAGCCCACGGACTAAGCTGGCCGCTAGTCCAGACAGAAGCGCCGTTCACCAAGATTCTGAAATAATAAAACCCAACCGTGCTCGTAGAGTATTGCCAATGAACGGTTACGGTCCCATGTTCCTCCATGATGCATTTTCTCAGGGTGACATATGATGCAGATGAAGTCTGAATCTGGGTTGCGTCACCAACAATCTTGTTGGAACCGCCGCCAACATGCCTCGACAGCGTTCCTGTGTATAGGATTGTGTTACCATCCCATTGCATATATTTACTTGCATTCCCAAGCGAAAACTTGGCTACACCGCCAACATTCCCAATCCAGAATCCCGTGCCGGTCGCGAAGGCGGTCTGCCCATACCTGACAATTGGTGATGTCAATTCAAGGGATACAGATATTGTTCCGGCCTTGATCTTGTTTGCTGAAAGGTTGACGATCTTTGCGTCTGTCACGGACGCATCGGCAATCTTTGCGGTTGTAATGGCCGCCGTGCCAATCTTCGCGGTTGTAATAGCGGCATCAGCTATCTTTGCGCTGTCAACAGCAAGGTTTGCGATTTTTGCATTGGTTATTGTGGCATCCTTGATCCAAGCCGCGTCGATATAGACATTGTTCGTTGTCGGGTCAATTGCAAA
>RFGJ01000619.1 GCA_003696665.1 Gammaproteobacteria bacterium
CATTGGCTAAAACCAAACAGGAAGCCGTCAACCACATTGAACAACTGACCCGCGCCCGACTGCCGCTATGGCGGACGTACGAAAACATCGCACATTCGTACCCTGACATCGATCGGCAATGGAAACAACTGCAGTCTCTGGCCAAGCAGTGCTTTCGCGAAAATGAAGTCAATGGTCAGATCATTTTAGCCAGTCGTTTCAGCATCGAGCGCTCACTGCGTCTCATCCGCAGTCAGAGCGGAGATCCGGCCATGACTTATTCGTCAAAAGGTCAGCCGAATGCGCAGGCCCCTTCGCTGAGAGCGGTCAAGGTGTAGATATCACTGCCTCCGTTTCTTGACCAACATGTAGATACGCACAAACGCATAACCAACAAATCCCAAGGCCAACAAAACCACCCCGACTTTGTTTTGCCAGCTATCAGGCATGCTCAGACTGTACCAATACATGATGGTCCCGATTAAAAAGGCTGTGAGCGCGAAAAATGAAAGGTACTGCATTTGTCGCGCCCTACGAGCGCGCTGGGCACGGACGATTTTTTCCATGGCGGCCTCATCTTTTTCGGCCACTGGTGCACTACAATGCTGACACGTTTTCGCTCTACTTGAGACCCGTTTCCCACAGGCCAAACAATGAATAATTGCCATAATTGAAATCTGGACACTGGTGACTTGGAACCTAGTTGTTGATTGTAACGCAATTTGGTAGTCTGCCGCGAGTCAAAAGGACAAGGGGCTACGCATGCGATTAAATCTTCGTGCTTTCTGGTCACTGGCGCTCTTGGTTTTAAGCGTTTCGGTATTCGCCACGCCACCCACCCCTGCCTTCTGGAAGGCAACCTCCGGTCAAAATACGATTTACCTGCTCGGCTCGATACATTATGGCGCGCGCGACTTCTATCCATTACCCCCTGAGATTGAAACCGCCTTTCGCGCTTCTGATGGTTTATTTGTCGAACTCGATCTGATGAAAGAATCGGCCACCATCGCGTTCAAAATGCTCACACTCGGGGCACTGCCAAAAGACAAGACGATCTGGGATTTTCTAACCCCAGAAACGGCAACACTGCTCAAGGAAAAGTTATCTCAACTCGGCATTCCGGAGGGTACTGTCGAAAAGGTCAAGCCCTGGACGGTTAGCCTCAACCTAAGTTTGTTGGCCATGAATGTCGACCATCTCGGTCTGTCGGCCACATACGGCATTGACAACTATTTCATTCAGCAAGCATACAAAATGAAGCTTCCTGTCCACGCCCTTGAGCGCGTCGACGAACAGCTCGCCGTGTTTGACGGCCTAAGCTATGAAAAACAAGATGCTTTGCTGCGCGAAACACTGAAGCAACTGGACAAGAATGCAGCACAATTCAACGAGCTTTACCAAAGCTGGCGGAAAGGTGATGTTGAACAGCTAAAAAAAATCATCCGTGGACAACTCAGCGACCCGGACACCACTGATTTTTACAACAGACTCACGACTAAGCGTGACAAACGGATGGCCGACCGATTACTGGCTTATCTAGCGAAACACCCAGGCCAGTACTTTGTGGTCGTCGGCGCCGCCCACTTGGTCGACGACACCAGTCTTCTCCATCATCTCAAGCGCGCTGGTTATCAAATTGAGCGTGTCAAATTGCGCAAGGGGGAATAAATCCCCCTGTCCGTCTATTGGCTGTCGTCGAGCGAGCGTTCAACAATTTCGCCCACATCTCGCGACTTGATGGATGACGCTATGGCCTCCAGTGCCGATTTCATATTGTTCCGCGCTGGCGCCTCAAACCGACGCCAGCCAGCTAATGGCTGCACGATCCGAGCAGCCACCTGCGGATTGATCGCATCCATTTCCACAACACGTTCAGCCAACCAGCGGTAACCAGCACCATCTGGTCGATGAAATACGGCGGGATTATTGATCACTCCCCCGATTAAGGCACGCACCCGATTCGGGTTGGTGCGTCGCATGTCTGGATGTGTCCAAAGCGCCTCCACAAGTTGCAGACTCTCAGGTTTCGGTATACTCGCTTGCACCGTGAACCATTTATCGATAACCAACGCCTCATCACGCCAACGCTGATAAAAGGTTTCTATCACTGAGTCCCGCACATCCGACACATGGTGGACGAGAAAGCGAAAAGCGCTTAGCTCATTCGTCATATTGTCAGGCCGGTCAAATTTTTGTTGCCAGGCCACCAGTGCGTTTTGATCTCCGGCAAGACCGCTCCAGTACCGAGCACAATTGGCAAGTGAACGCCAGCCTCGCGCTGTGTCCTCATCCACCTGAGCCACTTTTGCTTCCGCCATTTCCGACAGCGCATACGTCCACCCCATTGCCCTATGTGCCATCATCTTTCGTGCGGCATCAAGCGCCTGCCACAACCGAAATGGTGCGACAGCTTCCCGTTCGCTGCTCAAAGTGGCAAATGAAGGCCAAGTCATCGCAAGGCTTCGAAATGCGGGATCCATTTTGTCGTCAAATGCCAGATGCCGTAACGCTTCACCCAACCTGTCTGCCAGTTGTTCTCCCGACGCCTCATCATAACATTGCCAAACCAAGGCACTCATCAGCCGCTGACCCGCGTCCCATCGACAAAACGGATCGTCATCATGCGCTGCCAAAACCGTCCACATCTCCGGTCCCGACCCATCATAAAGTCGAACAGGTGCCGTAAAGCCGCGCAATAAACTGGGCACTGGCGGCTTCTCAACCTGTTCGAAAAGAAATGTTTGCTCGCTTTCATGTAACTCAAGCAAACATTCCTGGTCCATGCGCCCTTGATACGCAAAGGTCTGCTTCTCACCATCTTCCGCAAACAGTGCCAAACGGATCGGAATATGAAACGGAAGCTTCTCGGGCTGTTTCGGCGTTGGTGGGCATGATTGTCGCAGCACCAAACGAAATTGCTTTTTCTGTGTGTCGTATTCTTGATGCACCACCTCGACCACAGGCGTTCCGGCTTGTGCGTACCAACGGCGAAACTGTGTCAAATCGCGCTGGGTGGCGTCCTCCATACAGCGGACAAAATCTTCACAGGTGACCGCTTGGCCATCATGCCGCTCAAAATACAAGTCCATGCCTTTTCGAAAACCATCCTCTCCCAGCAAGGTATGTATCATACGAATGACCTCTGCCCCTTTGTTGTAGACGGTCACCGTATAAAAGTTATTCATCTCAACGTATTCATCCGGCCGAATGGGATGTGCCATCGGCGAAGCGTCTTCCGTAAATTGAGGGCCACGGATAACCTTCACGTCCTCAATACGTTTGACGCCTCGAGAATGCAGATCACTGGTAAATTCCTGATCTCGAAATACCGTCAATCCTTCTTTCAGGCTTAACTGAAACCAATCACGGCACGTGATCCGATTGCCAGTCCAGTTATGGAAATATTCGTGCGCCACAACCGACTCCACAGCGATCAAATCATCGTCTGTCGCCGTGCGCTCCGATGCCAGAATGTATTTTGTATTGAAGATGTTAAGTCCCTTGTTTTCCATCGCCCCCATATTGAAATCGGAGACGGCAACAATCATATAGATATCCAAATCATACTCGCGGCCGAAACGCCTTTCGTCCCAAGCCATCGCACGTTTGAGTGACGCCATAGCATGATGGCACTGATCTAACTTTCCTCGATCGACATAGATAACGAGCCGGACTTTACGCCCTGACATAGTGATATATTCGTCTTCGAGAACATCGAAGTCTCCAGCAACGAGCGCAAAAAGATACGAAGGTTTCGGGAAAGGATCTTCCCAGACGGCGTAATGACGTCCCTCTGGCAAATGCCCGGTGGCAATCCGATTGCCATTGGATAACAAATATGGAAATGCATCGCGTTCTGCTTCAATGCGCGTGGTGAAAACGCTCAGCACGTCGGGACGATCAAGATAAAAAGTAATACGCCTAAATCCCTCCGCTTCACACTGCGTACAAAACTTTCCACCAGAAGCATATAAACCTTCCAACAGGGTGTTTTGATGCGGGAAAATTCGTACCGTCGTTTGAAGGGTAAACGGCGCGTCAGGTACATTATGAACGATCAGTTGTTCGTCCGTTTGCTCATATCCTCCGGTCAGAGGAGTGTCATTGAGCGCAATCTCAAGAAGCTCCAAATCCACCCCATCAAGGGTGAGCACACCCGATGGCTGGCCTTCCGGGTTTGGCTTTAACAATAACCGCGATTCTACTTCCGCCCGGTCATCGAACAGGCGAACACACAATTCCGTGCGCTCGATCAAATAATCACTCGGTCGATAATCTTTTCGGTATTTGACAGGAAGCTGATTGCTTGTATCTTTCATGTGTTTCGCTGGTGGTCACGTGTGGTCCGACATTAGCAGAATCAAGGCATTTTGACTAATTTCGCGACTATTTCAAGCCGAAATCAATGCCTGATTGGAGGATTAAGAGATCAGACCTCTTTTGATTTGCCCTATACAAATGACGCCTCAATACGTATGATCGGCCCGCCAATTGTGTCGCTTGCGAGCATCTCCCGTCAAACGGGAGCCAGCGATGACGCAACCAATAACGGAGGATACTGTGCTAAAGACCGTAGCCAAGTTCGAAGTCAAATATCTGCAGTATCTTGACGAAGATGGTAAGCCGCTTGGCAAAAAGTTGCCGTCTTTTGCCAAAGATACCGAATTGTTACGCAAACTCTACACCGATATGGCGCGCGTGCGCGCGTTTGATGCTAAAGCCTATGCTTTGCAACGAACGGGGAAATTGGGCACCTACCCAGCTTCTCTGGGACAGGAGGCCATCGGTGTTGGGTATGGAAGTGTCATGCGCAAGGAAGATGTGCTGGTTCCGTATTACCGTAGCACCGCGGGGCTAATGCAACATGGCGTCACAATGGCAGAGATTCTCACCTATTGGGGTGGCGATGAACGTGGTTCCGATTTCAAATACGCTCGGGAAGATTTGCCCATCGCCGTACCCATTGCCACGCAATGCTTAAACGCGGCCGGTGTGGCAACGGCATTCAAACTGCGTGGTCAAGCCAGAGTCGCAGTGACCGAAATTGGGGAAGGCGGTACATCGAAAGGTGATTTCTACGAAGCCATCAATGTCGCCGGGGTCTGGCGACTGCCCGTGCTATTTGTCGTCAATAACAACCAATGGGCGATCAGTGTTCCAAGCGAAATTCAGACCGCAGCCGAAACTTACGCACAAAAAGCGATTGCAGCTGGCATTCACTGCCTCCAAGTGGATGGCAACGACATCCTCGCTGTGCGCGAAGCCGCCGAACAAGCGCTGGAAAGAGCGCGCCGCGGTGAGGGCGCCACTTTGCTCGAATGCATTAGTTACCGGCTCTGCGATCACACCACCGCCGATGATGCGTCCCGTTATCGCACCGAAGAAGAAGTTAAACAAGGCTGGCGTCGCGAACCCATGCGGCGTTTACGCAAATATTTAGAATCACTCAACGCGTGGTCCGATGCGGACGAAGAAACCATGAATAAGACCATTGCTGAAGAAGTGGAAGCCGCAGTACAGGAATATCTGTCTATGCCGGCACCAAAAGCCACCGACATGCTTGACTACCTGTATGCCGAGTTGCCCGAAAAATTGCGCGAACAGCGCGACGAACTTGCTAGGGGGGAATGACCATCATGCCAGCAGTGACTTTAATTGAAGCCGTCACCATGGCGCTTGCGTATGAATTGGAACATGACTCCAACGTTGTGCTGTTAGGTGAGGACATTGGTGTCAACGGTGGCGTTTTTCGTGCCACGGCAGGACTGCAACAACGGTTTGGTAAGGATCGCGTCATTGATACGCCACTGGCGGAATCCATGATTGCCGGGTTGTCGGTAGGCATGTCGACACAAGGTATGAAGCCGGTGGCAGAAATTCAATTTTTGGGATTTATCTTTTCGGCGCTCGACCAGTTATTCACACAGGCCGCTCGAATGCGTAACAGAACACGCGGTCGTTTGTCATGCCCAATGGTGGTGCGCGCCCCGTATGGTGGTGGTATTCATGCGCCTGAACACCACTCCGAGTCCACCGAAGCACTGTATGCTCACATCCCCGGACTCAAGGTCGTGATACCATCCAACCCAAGCCGAGCTTACGGTCTGTTGCTTGCCGCTATTCGTGATCCGGATCCGGTCATTTTCCTTGAGCCAAAGCGGGTCTATCGTCTGGTCAAGCACGAGGTTGAAGACAACGGTGAGGCCTACCCCCTCGAAACATGCTTCGTTGACAGAGAAGGCACTGACATTACGCTGATTTCATGGGGCGCAATGATGCACGAAACACTCCAAGCTGCCGACGAACTCGCAAAGGAAGGCATCAGCGCTGAAGTGATCGATGTCGCCACGGTGGCGCCTCTTGATGTGCAAACACTGGTTGAATCTGTGGCCAAAACCGGGCGTGCCCTAATTGTTCAAGAAGCACCGAAGTCTGGTGCCATTGGTTCGGAAATTGCGGCCGAGCTTTCCGAGAAAGCCATTATGCACCTGCTAGCGCCAATCGGCCGCGTGTCCGGTTACGACACTGTCATGCCGTACTATAAGCTCGAGAAAAAATATATGCCGAGCGTACAGCGCATCGTAAGCAAAGCCAAAGAGCTGATGGAGTACGTATGAAGACTTTCAAATTACCCGATCTCGGAGAAGGTTTGCCTGACGCAGAAATTGTGCGCTGGTTGGTCAAAGAAGGCGATGTCGTTCGTCAAGACCAACCAATGGTTGAAATGGAAACTGCAAAGGCTGTGGTCGAGGTACCTGCCCCGTTTAGTGGCACCATTGTCAAGTTTCATGGTCAGCCGGGCGACGTGATTCAGACTGGTGCCCCACTTGTTGATATTGACGACGGGGAAGCGGACAGTGCCTCCAGCACCGGTGCCCCCCAAGAAGAAAGTGGCGCCACGGAAGTGCCACCAGCACCGTCAAATGCGAATCAAGCGACTGGTCATGATGAAATTTTCCATCTGCCAGATTTGGGCGAGGGCTTGCCCGAGGCAGAGATTGTTCGCTGGCTGGTGAAAGAAGGCGACACGGTTAAGGTCGATCAGCCAATGGCCGAAATGGAAACGGCAAAGGCAGTGGTTGAAGTCCCTGCCCCGATGGCCGGGACCATCAAAAAACTGCATGGCCAACCGGGTGATATTATCAAAACCGGCGCGCCACTGATCACATTCGGAGTTGTCACACCATCGCAAGCCACGACCCAAGAAGCCTCGGTGAGTCAACCCAAGGCGAACAAACAGGATGCTGGTACCGTTGTCGGGGCTGTGCAAGTCGGCAATACCATAGCGCAGGAAACCGAATTTACTGTCAATGGAAAGAAAGTCACGCCAGTCGTTCGGGCATTAGCGAAAAAAATGGGCGTCGATTTGGCGCAAGTCGAGGGGACCGGTGCAGGCGGCACCATCACTCTGGCCGATGTGAAAAAGGCGGCCGAGAGCGGGCAAGCCAAAGCCTCAACACCTCAGCAGCAACCCACAGTTTCTCATTCTGAACCTGCGATACGTGACGAGAATCCTTTGGCATTTCGCGCTTCACCGGCGGTAAGAGCGCTTGCCAAACGGCTTGGGGTGCGACTGTCTGACTGTGTGCCAAGCGGCAAGAAAGGCACCATCACACGAGCAGATGTTGAAAAAGCGGCTCAGCAAGGGGCTCGACCTGCCGCGCCGCCGTCTGATCAGCCAAAACAAGCCACCAGTGGCCTTCCGACAATCAACGTTTCCGTAGCGCCCGAACCAGTCCGAGGTGCACGTCGTGCCATGGCCAACGCTATGACTTTATCGCATCAAAACGTCGTGCCAGTGACGTTGATGGACGATGCCGACATCAGCGCATGGCGTAAAGGCACTGATGCCACGGCGCGGCTACTGAGGGCGATCGCCAAAGCGGCTCTGGCAGAACCTGCGCTCAACGCCTGGTTTGATGGTGAAAAGATGGAACGACTGCTGCATCCCTCTGTCAACATTGGCGTGGCTGTCGATACCCCCGATGGATTGTACGTGCCTGTCATGAAAGACTGTCAGCGCCTTTCGCTTTCCGAACTCAGGCAGGCGTTGGATACGCTAATTGCTCGGGTTCGAGACAAAACCATATCACCCCAAGAAATGCAGGGCGCCACAATTTCACTGTCAAATTTTGGCACCATTGCCGGGCGCTACGGGACCCCGATTGTGGTTCCGCCTCAAGTGGCCATCCTCGGCGCTGGTCGCTATCGGGAAGAGCTCAAGCTCACAGAACGTGGTATCGTGAAATCGCGAATACTGCCATTGTCACTGAGTTTTGACCATCGTGCCTGCACTGGTGGTGAAGGAGCTCGCTTCTTGGCTGCGGTGATCGAAGATCTGCAAAAGCCAGAATAAGGCGACAGCCAGGTGGTTCGGATCATTGACCCGAACCACCTTCTCCGTTACCTTTCATAAACAATCCTCATTGCTATTGTTGTATGTTAAGACAGTCCTCGTGGCCCGTCATTGTCGCTGCCTTTATTAGCGGTTTCATCATCATGGGTGTAGAACTGCTTGGAGGCCGAATTCTTGCGCCATATTTCGGCGGTTCGATTCACGTCTGGGGTAGTCTCATCACTGTTTTTATGTTGGCACTCAGTCTCGGTTATCTGCTTGGCGGCAAATGGTCTCTGCACCAGCCAAGTCGCCAACGAATGGCCGTGTTGTTCGCGGTAAGCGCCCTCCTCCTATCCCCACTTTTATTTTTTTCATCTGAAATCCTTAAGTGGCTGTTCTTAACTATCACTGACCCACGCTATGGCGCACTGGCATCGGCCACAGCGCTATTTCTACTGCCCACCATCACACTCGGCATGATATCGCCGTACGCAGTACGCTTGTTGACCAGAGACCACAATACAACAGGCATGACCGCAGGCACTCTCTATTTTGTATCCACTATTGGTAGCGCGGCAGGCACTATCGTGACTTCATTTTATCTGGTGCTCTGGTTCTCGGTATCGCACATCTTAATCGGATTTAGTAGCGTTTTACTCTTGACCGCAGCGCTTCTTTTCTATCGGATTGAAGAGTCAAAATGAAACCGTCGCTGTTGATTGTCATCCTTCTTGCCAGTCTGTTCGGTGAAGTGTCTGCGCGAGAAAAAATTATTGAACAAGCGCGCTCGCTCTATCGGAATGTTTTGGTCGTCCAAGACGATCATCGACTGTGCCTCCGTTTTACGTTGAAAAAACA